>DASXXY010000363.1:0-10970 GCA_036502805.1 Gaiellales bacterium
GCGATCGCGCCCGACGGCACCTCGCTCTACGTGACGTCCTCGGCCGGCACGCTGACGGCCTACGGGCGCGACCCCGCCTCCGGCCAGATCGCGCAGCAGCCGGGCACCGGCTGCTTCAGCGACGTCGCGCTCGCCGGCTGCACGGCGGTCGGCGGGCTCGCGCGCGCCTCGGGCGTCGCCGTCTCGCCCGACGGGCACGTCGTGCTCGTCGCCGCGACGGACGGCGACAGCGTCTCGTCGTACCTGCGCGATCCCGCGAGCGGCGCGCTCACGCGCGTCTCGTGCGCCTCGGGCACGACCGCGACGGCCGGCTGCGTGCCGGCGCTGATCCTCGGCCCGCGCTCCATGACGTTCCGTCCCGACGGGCGCGTCGTCTGGGTGGCGTCGTCGCGCGAGGACGCGATCATCACGCTGCAGATCGACCCGGTGACCGGCGCGCTCGCGCCCACGGCGGGCGACGGCGGCTGCCTGCGCACCCAGGCCGCGCTGGAGTGCCGCGCGACGCGCGCGATCGACGATCCGCGCGGCCTCGTCGCGAGCCCCGACGGCCTGCACGTGTTCGCCGTCAGCACCGGCAGCGACGCGGTCGCGGTGCTCGGCCAGCAGGTCGCGCCCAACTGCCTCGGGGTGCGCACGAAGACCGCCGCCAACAAGCAGCACTCGGTGGTGCTCGCGTGCTCCGACCCGAATGGCGACAAGATCACGCTCGCGATCGTGCGCAAGCCGAAGCACGGCACGCTCGGCCCGCTCGGCAGCTCGACCGGGAGCGTGCGCTACACGCCGACGCCGGGCTACACCGGGCCCGACTCCTTCACCTACACGGCGTCCGACGGCATGGACGTGAGCGCGCCGGGGACGGCGACCGTGAGCGTCACGCTGCCGCCGAAGGCGCCGGCCGTGCGCATCCGCACGGCGCGTGCGCCGCTGCTCCCGGGCTCGCGCATCCACGTGCTCGTCGACTGCCCGCCCGAGGCCATCGGCCCCTGCCGGATGGCCGCGCGCCTGGTCGTCGGCGGCAAGTCGGTCGGCTACGGGTTCGCGCGCGTCGCGCGCTTCGCGACGGGCCGCGTGGTCGTGCTCGCGAGCGGTGTCTCGGGCCGCACGAAGGCGCGCGTCATCGTGACGGTGCGCGACGGGACGCGGCGGGCGACCGCCTCGCAGCGCGCGATCGTGATCGTCCCGTAGCGTCCTGAGGACGCGAGCTCGCGCTAGGCCTCGGCGGCCGCGTAGGCCGCCACCGGCGGGCACGTGACGACGAGGTGGCGATCGCCGTAGGCGCCCTCGATGCGGCGCACGGGCGACCAGTACTTCATGCGCCGCAGGCCCGGATCCGGATAGCAGGCCTCCTCGCGCGTGTACGGGTGCGACCACTCGCCCGTCAGCATCTCGGCCGTGTGCGGCGCGTTCACGAGCGGGTTGTCGTCGGCCGGCCACTCGCCGGCCGCGACGCGGTCGATCTCGGAGCGGATGCGGATCATGGCGTCGACGAAGCGCTCGATCTCGCCGAGATCCTCGGACTCCGTGGGCTCCACCATCAGCGTGCCGGCCACGGGGAAGCTCATCGTCGGCGCGTGCAGGCCGAAGTCGATCAGGCGCTTCGCGACGTCCTCGACCGTCACGCCCGTCGTCTTCGTGATCGGACGCAGGTCGAGGATGCACTCGTGCGCCACGAGCCCGCCCTGGCCGCTGTAGAGCACCGGGAAGTGCTCGTTCAGGCGCCGCGCGACGTAGTTCGCGTTGAGGATCGCGACCTGGGTCGCCTGGCGCAGGCCGTCGGGGCCCATCAGGCGGATGTAGGCCCACGAGATCGGCAGGATGCTGGCCGAGCCCCAGGGCGCGGCCGAGACCGGGCCCGGGCCGCTCGCGGGACCGGCCGCCGGCTGCAGCGGGTGGTTCGGCAGGAACGGCCGCAGGTGCGCGCGCACCGCCACCGGCCCGACGCCCGGCCCGCCGCCGCCGTGCGGGATGCAGAACGTCTTGTGCAGGTTGAGGTGCGAGACGTCCGCCCCGAACCGCCCCGGCTGCGCGAGCCCGACGAGCGCGTTGAGGTTGGCGCCGTCGACGTAGACCTGGCCGCCCGCGTCGTGCACGAGCCCGCAGATCTCCCCCACCGCGCCCTCGAACACGCCGTGCGTCGAGGGGTAGGTGATCATCAGCGCCGAGACGCGCTCGCGGTGCTCGGCGAGCTTCACGCGCAGGTCGTCCAGGTCGACGTTGCCGAGCTCGTCGCAGGCCACGACGACGACGCGCATGCCGGCCATGACGGCGCTGGCGGCGTTCGTGCCGTGCGCGCTCGACGGGATCAGGCAGACGTCGCGCTCGGCCTCGCCGCGGTCGCGGTGGTAGGCGCGGATCGCGAGCAGGCCCGCGAACTCGCCCTGCGAGCCGGCGTTCGGCTGCAGCGAGACGGCGTCGTAGCCCGTGATCGCGCACAGCCAGCGCTCGAGGTCGTCGATCAGCGTGACGTAGCCGTCGGCCTGGTCGAGCGGCGCGAAGGGGTGGATGGTCGAAAACTCGGGCCACGACACGGCCTGCATCTCGGTCGTCGCGTTGAGCTTCATCGTGCACGAGCCGAGCGGGATCATCGAGCGGTCGAGCGCGACGTCGCGGCCCGAGAGCGTGCGCAGGTAGCGCAGCATCTGCGTCTCCGAGCGGTGCGCGCTGAAGACGGGGTGCGACAGAAAGTCGCTCGTGCGCACGAGCGCCGCCGGGATCGCATCGTCCGTCTCGGCGTCGAGCGCCTCGATCTCGGCACGGACGCGGAACGCGCGCCACAGCGCCTCGACCTGCGGGCGCTCGGTGACCTCGTCGCACGAGATGCCGACCGTATCCGCATCGACGCGCAGGACGTTGATGCCGAGCTGGCGCGCGGCCGCGACGACGGCGTCGGCGTGGTGCGGGACGCGCACGCGGATCGTGTCGAAGAAGTCGTCGTGCACGAGCGTGAGGCCGCCGTCGCGCAGGCCGCGCGCGAGGATCGCCGTCAGCCGGTGCACGCGCCGGGCGATCAGCTCGAGGCCCTCGCGCCCGTGGTAGACGGCGTACATGGACGCCATCACGGCGAGCAGCACCTGGGCGGTGCAGATGTTGGACGTCGCCTTCTCGCGGCGGATGTGCTGCTCGCGCGTCTGCAGTGCGAGCCGCAGCGCGGGGTTGCCGTCGGCATCGACCGAGACGCCGACGAGCCGGCCGGGCAGGGCGCGCTCGAGGCCGTCGCGGACGCTCATGTAGGCCGCGTGCGGCCCGCCGAAGCCGATCGGGACGCCGAAGCGCTGCGACGTGCCGACGACGACGTCGGCGCCCATCTCGCCCGGCGGCTCGAGCAGCACGAGCGCGAGCAGGTCGGCTGCGACGCACAGGAGCGCCCCGGCGGCGTGGGCCTCCTCGGCGAGCGGCGCGAGGTCGCGCACGTGGCCGCTCGCGCCGGGGTACTGCGCCAGCGCGCCGAAGCAGCCGCCGCTGGGCAGGCCGGCGGCGAGGTCGGTCTGGACGATCTCGATCCCGAGCGGCTCGGCGCGCGTCTGCAGCGTCGCGAGCGTCTGCGGGAAGACGTCGAGGTCGACGGCGAAGCAGGCGGAGGCCGACTTCGACACGCGCCGCGCGACCGTCATCGCCTCGGCGGCCGCCGTCGCCTCGTCGAGCAGCGAGGAGTTCGCGAGCGGCAGCCCCGTGAGGTCGCAGATCATCGTCTGGTAGTTGAGGAGCGCCTCGAGGCGGCCCTGGGAGATCTCCGGCTGGTAGGGCGTGTAGGCCGTGTACCAGGCCGGGTTCTCGAGCACCTTGCGCAGCACGACCTGCGGCGTGTGCGTGCCGTAGTAGCCGAGCCCGATCATCGTCGTCATGACGCGGTTGCGGTGCCCGAGCTCGCGCAGCTCGGCGAGCACGTCGATCTCGGGCAGCGCCTCCGGCAGCTCGAGGTCGCTGCCGAGCAGGATCGTGGACGGCACGGCCGCGCGTGCGAGCTCGTCGAGCGAGGCGTGGCCGAGCAGCGCGAGCATGCGCTCCTGATCCTCGGGCGAGGGGCCGATGTGACGGCGCGAGAACGGCACCGCGCGCTCGAGCTCGGACAGCCGCGGCATTCAGTGCCCCGTTCTGGAGGTCGCTTGATCGTGGCCGGGCGTCCCGGGGACGAAGCGGAGGTCGCGGGTGCCGCGACCATCTCGAACACGCATGCGCTTCGCTCGTGGGGAGCCCACCTACTGGCCCGCTACGTGCGTGGAATAGGCGGCGGCGTCGAGCAGGCCGTCGAGCTCGGAGGGGTCCGAGAGCCGCACCTTGATCAGCCAGCCCTGGCCGTAGGGGTCGTCGTTGACGAGCTCGGGCGCATCGATCACGGCCTGGTTGACCTCCGTGACGGTGCCCGAGGCCGGCGCGACGATGCCCGACACGGCCTTGACCGACTCGAGCTCGCCGTACTCGGCTCCGGCGGCGATCGTCGCCCCGTCCTCCGGCGGCAGGTAGACGACGAGGTCGCCGAGCGCGTCCTGCGCGTACCACGTGACGCCGAACGTCGCGGTGTCGCCGTCCACGCGCGCCCAGTCGTGCTCGCGGTGGTAGCGGAGGTCGTCGGGGTAGCTCTCTGCTGCAGGCACTCAACTCTCCTTGACGTACAACGGCTTGCGGGCGGTGTGAGCCGTGCGCGTCCGCCCGCGCACGTCGACGGCGATCGGCGTCTCGGGCGCCGCGAGCGCGGCGGGGACGTAGGCGAGGCCGATGCCGCGCTGGAGCGTGGGCGAGAACGTGCCGCTCGTGACCATCCCGATCGGCGTGTCGCCGTCGACGATCGCGCAGCCGGGACGGGGCACGGCGCGCTCCTCGTCCATGCGCACGGCGACGAGCGAGCGCGCCGGGCCGTCGGCCCGCGTGCGCGCGATCGCGTCCGAGCCGACGTACTGCTTGCCGGCGGCGCAGACCCAGCCGAGGCCGGCCTCGATCGCATTCGTGGTCTCGTCGATGTCGCTGCCGTGCAGCGGGTAGCAGACCTCGAGCCGGAGGGCATCGCGCGCGCCCAGGCCGCAGGGCACGGCGCCGGCCTCGACGAGCGCGTCCCAGAGCGCGACGACCTCGGTCGCGGGGCAGATCAGCTCGACGCCCGGCTCGCCCGTGTAGCCCGTGCGCGCCACGGTGCACTCGACGCCGGCGACGCGCGCCTCGGCGAACGTGAACGGCGCCGCCGAGAGCGGGTCGATGCCCTCGCACAGCGGCGCGAGCAGCGCGAGCGCCGCCGGCCCCTGGAGCGCGAGCATGCCGTGCGCGTCGGAGTCGTCGACGAGCGTCGCGCCGTCCGGGCAACGGGCCGTCAGGTGCTCCACGTCGGCGCTGCGGTTGCCGGCGTTGACGACGAGCAGGTAGCCGCTCTCGCGGCGGTAGGCGATGAGGTCGTCGACGATGCCGCCGCGCTCGTTCGTGAGCAGCGTGTACTGCGCCTCGCCCGGCGCAAGGCGGTCGAGGTCGTTCGAGAGCACGCCCTGCAGGAACGCATGGGCGCCGCTGCCGCCGACCTGCACCTGGCCCATGTGCGAGACGTCGAAGACGCCCGCGGCCGTGCGCACGGCGCGCACCTCGTCGATCACGCCGGCGTACTGGACCGGCATCTCCCAACCGGCGAAGGGGACGATGCGCCCGCCCGATTCCGCGTGGCGTCCGTACAGCGGAGTGCGCTGCAGCTCGTCCGGCACCGCCGCGGACTCTACCCGAGCTTCGTGACGAAGCTCACCTCGTGCGCAAGCGCGTTCGCGCGCTCCGCCTCGGCCGGGGTCATCGCCCCGATCCCGCAGAGGAACGCGAACTCGTCGCGCAGGTGCGTGCGCATCATCTCGGGGCCGTCCGTCGAGACGGTCACCCGCACGCCGCCGTCGAGGAACGTGCGGAAGACGTCGCGCACGGCGTCGGCGTCCGCGAGCGCCCCGGTCAGCAGGTTGGAGGTCGGGCAGATCTCGAGCACGATGCCCGTCTCGGCGAGCCTGGCCGTGAGCCCGGCATCGCCGGCCGCGAGGATGCCGTGGCCGATGCGGTCGGGCCGCAGCGTCTCGACGACCTCCGCGACCTCCTCGACGTAGCCCTCCTCGCCGCAGTGGACCGTCACGCCGAGACCGGCGGCCCGCGCCTGCTGCACGAGCGGCGCGAGCGCGGCGTAGTCGAAGCGCCCGCCGCCGCCGGGGCGCGGGCCCGCGATGTCGATGCCGACGACGCCGCGCGCGGCGTAGCGGATCGCCTTCTCGACGATGATCGCGTTCTGGCGCGCGTCGAACGTGCGATCCATCATCAGGATCACGCCGGCGCGCACCTGCGGGTACTCGAGCTGGGCGCGATCGACGCCGCGCAGGGCGGCCAGGATGATGTGGTCGAGATCGCGCTCGCCGCCGCGGTTGCGCTTCATCGGGTTGAAGCGCACCTCGCACGTCGTGATGCGCTGCGAGCGGTAGCCGCCGCCGATCATGCCGTGCACGCAGCGCTCGACCGCGAGCGGGCTCGACTGGATCAGCTCGGTCACGTGGTAGACCTGATCGAGCGCGTCGAGGCCGTCGACGCCGCGCGGGTCGGAGATCGAGACCATGCGGTCGAACTCCCAGTAGTCGCGCGTCGGCAGGTGGATGCCCTGCGCGTGCGCCGACTCCCACATCACGTACGTCGGCACCGAGCCGCCGAGGTGCGCGTGCAGCTCGGCCATCGGCTCGTCGGCCGCGAAGGGGCTCGAGGACATGGCCGGAGTGTATGAACGCGGCAGCCCCGAGCCCGCCGGACGAGCTCGTGCCGTCCGGCACGAACGCAACACCGGGGTCTGACCCGCACGTTGCGGGTCTGACCCGGGCGTTGCGGGTCAGACCCCCGTGTTGCGGTCCGGCGTCCGCAGGCCCGACTAGCGTGGACGCGTGACCGGGACGCAGGCAGCGCTGTACGCCGAGATCGACCTCGAGCTCTCGTGGTCGGAGTCGGCGCTGCCGCAGAGCGAGCGCACGAAGCACGTGCACGGCCTGCATCCGTACCTCGGCAAGTTCCCGCCGCAGCTCGCCGAGGCGCTGATCGCACGGCACTGCCCGGAGGGCGGGCTCGTGCTCGACCCGTTCTGCGGCTCGGGGACGACGCTCGTCGAGGCCGTGGGGCTCGGGCGCGACGCGCTGGGCTGCGACGTCTCGGCCTTCAACGCGCTGCTGGCGCGCGAGAAGACGCGCCCGCACGATGCCGCGGCCGTCGCCGAGGGGCTCGCCGCGACGCTCGCCCGCGCCGAGGCGGCGCTCGCCCCCGGCGCCGCGACGGGAGCGGTGCCGCCCTACGTCGCGGAGTGGTACGGCGCGGACGCCCGGCGCGAGCTGCTCGCCTACCGCGCCGCGATCGACCCCGCGAGCGCCTGGAGCGGCCTGGCCGCACTCGTGCTGACGCGCGCCGCGCGCTCGGCGCGGCTCGTGCGCCACGACGCGCTCGACGCCGCCCGCGAGCCCGTACGCGAGGCCTACTGGTGCCACAAGCACCGCCGCACGTGCGTGCCGACGTCCGGCGCGCTGCGCTTCCTGCGCCGCTACTCGAGCGACGCCGCGGCGCGCGTCGCCGCGTTCTCGGCGCTGCGGACGCCCGGCGCCGTGGCCGATGTCCACCACCTGGACGCGCGCGAGCTCCGCCTCGCGCGCCCCGCGGATGCGCTCGTGACGTCGCCGCCCTACGTCGGCGTGATCGACTACCACGACCAGCACGCCTACGCCTACGCGCTGCTCGGACTCGAGTCGCGGCCGCTGCAGGAGATCGGCAGCCGCACGCGCGGCGCGAGCGGGCGCGCGGTGCGCGCCTACGCGGACGACATGGCATCGGCGCTCGCGGCCGCCGCCGCGTGCCTCCGCCCCGAGGCGCCGCTCGCGATCGTCGTCAACGACCGGCTCGGCCTCTACGGCGAGATCCTCGAGCGCGCGGGCCTACGGCTCGAGTCGCGCTCGCTGCGGCACGTCAACCGCCGCACGAGCCGGCGCGCCGGCGAGTACTACGAGGAGATCCTCGTCGCGCGGCGGAACCTCTAGCCGAAGGATCGCGCGCGCCTGGCGGGCGGCGTCCACGACGCGCTGCGAACGGCACGACGAGCACGGCCGATCACGTTCCGCACGGCATCGTCAGGCTCCGCGCTCGCTGCGCGCGAGCCTCAGGCGTAGAGGCCGTCGCGGCGCACGTGCTCCGCGAGGCCGCGCGGCCGGAAGCCGAACTGCTGCTCGATCGCGTCCGTCGTCGTCACGTTGTCGCTCGCGAAGAGCTCGAGCGCCGCGGGCGTCAGCGGCGGGCTCGGCAGCAGCGCCAGCAGCCGCGCCTGCACGGCGAAGATCGGCACCGGGAGGTGCAGCTTGCGCACGCGCGCCTTGCCGAGGCCCTCGCCGATCAGGTCGAGCACGTCGTCGTAGCTCGGCTGGTCGGGGCCGCCGATCGGGAACTCGCCCGGCCGCATGTCGTCGGCCAGCTGCAGCGTGCAGCGCACGACGTCCTCGACCCACACCATCTGCAGCTTCACGCTGCCGTCGCCGGGGACGGGCACGGCCGGCGCGAGCTTGACGAGCCGGGCGAGCGCCTTGACGAAGGCCGCGTCCTCGCCGCCGAACATGATCGAGGGCCGCAGGATCGCGATCGACTCGATGCCCGAGGCGAGCACTGCGGCATCGCCGCGGCGGCGCCCGGCGAGGTACGGCCCCGGGGGCCCGACCGTGGTGTCGATGCCCGCCAGGTGCACGAAGCGGCGAACGCCGGCGACGCGCGCGGCCGTCGCGAGCGCGGCCGCGCCCTCGGCGTTGACCCGGTCGTAGCCGCCCGCGGGAGGCTTGCGATCGGCGGTGACGGACGCCAGGTTGACGACGGCGTCGACGCCCTCGCAGGCGCGCGCGAGCGTGGAGGCATCCGTGATGTCGCCCTCGACGGCCTCGACGCCATCCGGCAGGCCGCGCTTGGAGCGATGCACCAGCGCGCGCACCGGCGTGCCGCGCTCGGCCAGCCGGGCGACCAGTCGCCGGCCGACGTAGCCCGTAGCTCCGGTCACCAGCACGAGGCGGTTCGAGCTCACGGGGCCAGTCTAGGCGGCACCGCTGGGCAGAGTGAACCTTGGACAACAAGCCCCGCCCGGGCCGTGAGGATGGCCGCCGCGTCAGTACCGCGTCACGCATGCGCTCGGCGCGCGGGCGGCGCGTCACCCTGCCGCTCGGGATGAGCACAGAGCTCGGGCGGCGGCCGCGACGCCTGTCCTCGCCGCGAGCGCGCCGGCTGGGCGCGCTGGGGACGGCGCGGCGGCGCCGCACGGACCCTCCACATGCAAGACGCCGGCTCGGCACGTCACGTGCACTCGGCTGAGACCACGCCGTCCTCCACGCCGCCGGCGCGGAACGCCTGCGTTCGCCGCGAGCGTGCTGGGGACGGCGCGGTGGCGCCGCACGGACCCTCCACATGCAAGACGCCGACTCGGCACGTCACGTGCACTCGGCTGAGACCACGCCGTCCTCGACGCGGCGGGCGCGAAACGCTTGCGCTCGCCCGGCGTGCCGGCTGGGCGTCGTGGAGACGGCGCGGCGACGCCGCACGAACCCTTCATTTGCAAGACGCCGGCTCGGCACGTCACGTCATGCCGGCGGGCACGAAACGCTGGCGCTCGCCGCGAGCGTGCCGGCTGGGCGCTCGGGGACGGCGCGGCGTCGCCGCATGGACCCTCACATGCAAGACGCCCGGGCCGGCACCTCACGTTTACGCCGCGGGCGCGAAACGCTTGCGCTCGCCCTCAGCGTGCCGGCTGGGCGTCCTGGAGACGGCGCGGCGTCGCCGCACGTGCTCCGCACTTGCAAGACGCCGGGTCGTCTCCAGGGCGTCCAGACGGTGGGCTCAGGGTGAGCCCGCTACGAGGCGAGGAGGCGTTCTAGGCGGGCCCAGTCGTCGCTCTCGAGCGCGGTGACCTCGGCAGCGACCTCGCTGCGGCCATCGTCGAGCGGGCGCATGCGCAGGATCTGCGCGCGCATGGCGATCGGCTGCTGTCCCGGCACCTCGAGCGCGAGCTCGAGCTCGTCGTCGGGGTCGAGGCGCGAGCTCGTGCGGAAGCGGATGCCGACGGCGCTGAGGTCGACGACCTCGCCCTCGACCGCGCCCGGCCGGCGGCCGCCGAGCCAGACCGTGCCGGCGTAGCGGCAGCGGCTGAAGCGCCGCTCGCCGTCGACCGAGAGCACGGCGCTGGCGCGCAGCCGTGCATGCGCCCACGCGCCCGTCGACTCGATGCGCTCGACGCCGAGCTGGACGAAGGCGACGCCGCCACCCGTCGCGACGCGCACCGTCACGGGCATGCCCGGCACGAGCGCTCCGTCGGGGCACGCGACATCGACACCGGCGCCGTCCACGCTCTCCACGCGCACCTGCACGCGCCGTCCGAAGGCCGTGACGGCCTCGAGCATGCTGCCGGTCACGAGCAGCTCGGGCAACTCGGCCAGTACGGGAGCGGTCGTAGACACGAATCCCATGCTAGTGCCGAGTTCGGCCACGACAAGAGGCAATTCCTGCAAGCGCAGCCCCTTCCCGCCGGAATCTGCGCAAAGCCTTCATGCGGGCGAGGCGGGACTTTCCGTCCAGCGGCCTACGACGTGCTACCCGGAAACGCAACTGTCACACACAGCGCCGGATGTGCATCTTCATGTGTGTTACACGCCGGCGCCCGACGCGCACCCCAGCGGCGACTACCACAGTCACGTCACGGTGCCCATGCAGCGCTCCGCCACACGCTCGCAGCAACATATCGCCGGCACACACGCCGACGACGGCAGCGGCATGGGGCCGACGTCGAACGACAATCGGAGGTCCTGACGGCAATGCTCAAATCGCTGCTGCCGAGCAGGCTCGGCCTCGTGCTGGCGCTCGCGGCCCTGCTCGTCCCCGTGGCCATCGGCTGGGCCTCGACGGTCGTCTCCTACTCGGCCGTGGGCCAGACGATGGTCAATGGCCAGAGCGCCTCGAACGCGAGCGCCGGGTCGCGC
>DASXXY010000364.1:0-3752 GCA_036502805.1 Gaiellales bacterium
TCCAGCACGCGCCCGTCCAGCTCCTGCACGAGCCCGTGGGGCGACTGGTAGCCCGGGCCGAGCGCGGCCACGCGGTGGCCGACGAGCGGAGCCATGCGCAACGCGGCGAGCTCGATCGTATGGCCCTCGGGCAGCGCTACCGCCTCGCGCGCAGCGTCAGCCGTCGCGGGCCCGCGACGAAGCCCGCCGCCGTGAAGGTGTCCCCGACCGGCGTCCCCGTGGCGGCCTCGCCGTCGATGCGCTCGAGCTGCAGCGAGCCGACGCGGCCCTCGAGCGAGGCCGTCGCGAGCGCGCCCGCGACGGCCGCCCAGCCGGCCGTGTCGAGCGGCTGCAGCGAGAGCAGCGTGCGCGCGCCGCGCTCGAGGAACGCGAGCGGCTCGCCGTTGCGCAGCACGACGACGGCGCCCGCGGCGCGCGAGGCGCGGCCGGCGGCGTGCGCCGGCCAGCGCAGCGCGATGCCGTAGGGGTTCGCCGGATCGCTCGCCGCGAGCGCGAGCGCGGGCGCGTCCGGCTCCGGGTCGCGCACCTCGCGCAGGCGCTCGATCGCGCCCGGCAGCGCGTGCTGCGCGCCGCCGAGGCCGTCGACCAGGTAGCCGCGGCGCGAGACGCCGAGCGTCTCCAGCTCGCCGAGCGCCCGCCGCAGCCCGGCCGGCCCGCCCGGGACGCTCTCGGCGACGATCGCGGCGCGCACGAGGATGCCGTGGCGCTCGAGCAGCAGCTCGGCGAGCGCCCGCCGGCGGTCGGCCTCGTCCACCTTCGCGGCCAGCAGCGGCGCCGTCGGCGCCCAGCGCCCGAGCGCGGCGCCCCGCGGCGGCAGGCGCCGGCGGGTCAGCCGGCGCGTGCCGGCACGCGGGGCGAGCGTGCGCGGCGCCGGCGCCTTGCGCGTGCGGCGCAGCGGCTCCCAGGCGTCGTTCGTCGCCTCGCCCGAGGACACGAGGCGCCACAGCGCCTCGATGACCTCGGCCTCCGGCAGCCCCGTCTCGGCGCCCAGCTCGGTCAGGTGGCGCGCGCCCGTCAGCGCGGCGCGCACGGCCTCGGACGCGGGATCGGCGGGCGGCGGCGCCTGTCCGCCGGGTGGCCCGAGCAGCGCGGCGTCCTCGCGGAAGGAGATCGCGACGCGGCCCGCGTCGGCGCCGAGCCACACGACCTCGCCGCTCGTGCACAGCTGGTCGAGCAGCTCCGGGCGGTAGTCCATGCGCAGCGGCAGCACCTGGCGCTCCCAGACCTCGGGTGCGAGCGGCAGGCGCTGGAGCGGGAAGAGCACCTCGCGCAGGCGGTCGACGCCGCCACGGCCCGTGCGGCGGAGGCCGTGCCAGGCGGGCAGGAAGCGCGCGAGCGCCGGCTGTTCGACGGCCTCGACCTCGCGCCGGAGGCGGGCCACGGACGCGCGGCGGATGCGCCGCAGCACCTCGACGTCGCACCACTCGCGGCCGCTCCCGCCCGGCCGCAGCGCGCCGCGCACGAGCACGCCCTCGCGCTCGAGCGCGGCCAGCTCGCGCTCCGCGACGGCGGGCTCGAGGTCATAGCGGTCGGCCAGCTGCTGGAGCGTGAACGGCCCGCGCCAGCGCGCGTAGCGCCGCACGAGCGAGCGCAGCGCATCCGGCACGTCCTCGAGGAACGCCGCCGGGATTCCGCCCGGCGGCATCGCGCCGAGCGCGTCGCGGTAGCGCCCGATGTCCTCGGCCGCGATCAGGCGATCCTCGCCGCCGATGCGCACGCGCAGCGCCCGGCGGTCGGCCAGCAGCTCCGACGCCGCCTCCGCGGCGTCGCCGGGCAGGCGCGCGGGAAGCTCGCTCGCGGCGAGGTCGCCGACGCGCCGCAGCAGGTCGTGCAGCGCATCGGCGCCGCCGCGCCGCTCGCTGCCGAGCTCCTGCTCGACCTGCTCGAGCGCATCGGCGTCGAGCAGGTCGCGCAGCTCGTCCGAGCCGGCCAGCTCGCGCAGCAGGTCGCGGTCGAGCGTGAGCGCGGCGACGCGGCGCTCCGCGGCGGGCGCGTCGTCCTCGTAGAGGTACTGCGCGACGTACTCGAAGTTGAGCGACGCGGCGAACGGCGAGGCCGTCTGCGACTCGACCGCGACGAGCTGGCGCGTGCCGTCGCGCAGGCCGGCGAGCAGCTCGCGCAGCGCGCCGAGGTCGAAGTGGTCGGCGAGCAGCTCGCGGTAGGTCTCGAGCAGGATCGGGAACGAGCCGTCGCGCTCGGCGACTGCGAGCAGCGACTGCGCGCGCAGTCGCTGCTGCCAGAGCGGGGTGCGCTGCCCCGGCCGGCGGCGCGGGATCAGGAGCGCGCGAGCGGCGCTCTCGCGGAAGCGCGCACCGAACAGCGACGAGCCGCCGAGCTCGCCGACGACGAGGTCCTCGATGCGGTCGGGGTCGATCGCGACGAGCTCGTCGGGCGGCAGCGAGTCGGCGTCGGGGAGGTGCAGGATGATGCCGTCGTCCGACCACAGCGCGTGCGTCTCGATGCCGTGCTGCTCGCGCAGCAGTGCCCGCAGCGCGAGGCCCCAGGGCGCGTGCACGCGAGCGCCGAACGGCGAGAGCACGCACAGCCGCCAGTCTCCGATCTCGTCGCGGAAGCGCTCGACGACGATCGTGCGGTCGGACGGCAGCACGCCGGTCGCGAGCTCCTGCTCGCGCAGGTACTCGACGAGCGCGCTCGCGGCGCGCTCGTCGCACGCGTGCAGCCCCGTCAGCCGCTGCATTGCGCTCTCGTCGTCCAGCGCGGCGAGCTCGCGCTGGAGGCGCCCGACGGCGCGGCCGAGCTCGACCGGGCGCCCCGCCTGCTCGCCCTTCCAGAACGGCACCTGCGCGGGCTGGCCGGGCGCGGGGGAGACGATCACGCGATCGCGCTCGATCTGCTCGATGCGCCAGGCGGAGGCGCCGAGCAGGAAGACCTGGCCCTCGCGCGCCTCGTGCACCATCTCCTCGTCGAGCTCGCCCACGCGCCCGCCGCCGTCCACGAGGAAGACGCCGTAGAGCCCGCGGTCGGGGATCGTGCCGGCGTTCGCGATCGCGATCCGCTGCGCGCCCTCGCGCGCCCGCAGCGCGCCGGTCGTGCGCTCCCAGACGATGCGCGGGCGCAGCTCCGCGAACTCGTCCGAGGGGTAGCGCCCGGCGAGCAGGTCGAGCACGTTCTCGAGCTGCTCGCGCGTCAGCTCCGCGTAGGGATAGGCGCGCTTGACGAGCGCGTGCAGCGTGTCGACGTGCAGCTCCTCGACGGAGGCCATCGCCACGATCTGCTGGCACAGCACGTCGAGCGGGATGCGCGGCACGCGCGTGTGCTCGACGTCGCCCTCGAGCATGCCGCGGGCGACGGCGGCGGCCTCCACGAGCTCGCCGCGGAAGCGCGGGTAGATGCGGCCGCGCGAGGGCGCGCCGACGCTGTGGCCCGCGCGCCCGACGCGCTGCAGGCCGCTCGCGACCGAGCCCGGCGACGAGACCTGCACGACGAGGTCGACGGCGCCCATGTCGATCCCGAGCTCGAGCGAGGACGTCGCGACGATGCACGGCAGCGTGCCCGCCTTGAGCGCCTCCTCGACCTCGCCGCGCGCCTCGCGCGAGAGCGAGCCGTGGTGGGCGCGCGCGATCGGCTCGTCCGCGAGCTCGTTGAGGCGCAGCGCGAGCCGCTCGGCCATGCGGCGGCTGTTGACGAACACGATCGTCGAGTGGTGGGTGCGCACGAGCTCGAGCAGCTCGGGGTAGAGCGCCGGCCACATCGAATGGCTCCCGGCGTCGTTCGCGCCCTGCACGTAGGCG
>DASXXY010000365.1:0-14865 GCA_036502805.1 Gaiellales bacterium
TCGCGCCCCACGGCCCGATCGTCTTCGCCGGCTCCGATCTCGCGCACGAGCACGCCGGCTGGTTCGAGGGCGCGCTCGCGAGCGGCGCGGACGCCGCGCGGCAGCTCGGCGCGAGGCTCGCGCGCCGCTCCGCAGGCGACGCCGCCGGGCGGTTGGATTCGCCCGCGGATGGGGACACCGCCGCATGAAGACGCCATTCAGCGAGCGACTGCCGGCCCCGCGTGGGGCCGGTTCGGACGACGACGAGGAGGATGCGGGCGGCGACGATGCTCCGCCCGTGCCCGACGAGGAGCCGGACGGCGAGCCGGATCCCGCCTTCGACTGAGCGTCAGTCGCTCGCCGCGTCGTCGGCCTCGTCAGCGGTGGCCGGCGGTCGTTGCTCGTCCGGCGATTCCGCCGGTCGGCGCGTGCGCGGCGCCTCCGTCTCCTCGCCGTCCACGGGGATCGGCGGCGACGGGTCGAGCCAGCGCGAGCGGTCCTGCTCGCTCACGCTGCGGCGTCGGGCGTCGGCGGCTCCTGCAGGCTCGCGAGCGCGGCCTCGCGCGTCGGGTGGATCGGCAGCAGCTCGCCGAGGTGCGTCATCTGCGCGATGCGGTCGATCTGGCGCTGAGCGGCGGGGATCAGGAGCGCGAAGCGCTCACCCCGCTCCGTCACGGAGCGGGCAACCCTCAGCAGGGCGGCGATCACGGTGGAGTCGATGAACTCGCACTCGGAGAGGTCGACGAGCACGTTCGAGTGCGCCGCCGCGTCCTCCAGGGCCCGGCTGAGCGCGGGCTCGGTGCTGAGGTCGTGCTCGCCGTGCATCGTGACGATCGCGATGCCGGGCGCGTGGTGGTGGACCTCGGCCGTGCCCGACTCGCCCGCGCCTCCCGGCGACGAGCTCGGATGCTGGTGTTCGGAAATCTTGTGCCCCCTTCGAACCACGCCGCGCTCTCGCCGCCTACGGCGAGGAGCGACCTCGACTTCGATCTCGCCGTAGCCCCGCGGGGAACAGGGGGGAACCACGACGACCCTTTCGGGAACGATCGCCCGGAGGAAGCGATCGGACCGGCAAGGAGGCGCTCCAGCTTCGGCCGCTGCGCAGCGTCGACCGGAATCCACAATCTATCGCCTCGGCGGCCCTACCTGCAACCAGCCCACCCCCGACGTCCAGTAAGGTTGCGTCGGGTCGAGGCTGCTCTGCGGCCGACGCTCTGCAACTCCCTCCAGGGCTCGGCGATCACCAGGTCGCCGCGCTCGACTGGGCATTCCTCCGCGCCGGGGCAGCGTGCCCCCGCGGATACGACCCAGCGGGAGAGCGCGTGGAAGAGGACGACGTGGACGGCGATGCGCGGACCGGGGCCCGCGCAGAGGATGCTGCAGGCGGCTCGCAGCACGACCTGCGCGTGCTGCCGCGCATCACGAGCGCGATGGTGCGCATCTACAAGGAGCAGTTCGGGCGCGGGCCGGAGAACGCGCGCTCCTACTGGGCGGGCCAGGACACCATCATCTGCATCCTCGCGGACTCGCTCACGCCGGTCGAGCGCAGCATGCGCGACATGGGCGAGCACCAGCGCCTGCGCGACATCCGCATGATGTTCCAGTACGCGGCCGAGGAGAAGTTCCGCGCGGCCGTCGAGCAGATCGCCGAGCGCCGCGTGGCCTCGTTCATGAGCGCCGTCGACGTCCAGCACGACCTCGCGTCCGAGATCTTCATCCTCGAGCCGCGCCCGGGCCAGGCGGGCGACGCGCCCACCTGACTGCTGCTCGACCCGCCGGCGCGCTCGCGTGAAGGCGCCGCGCCGCGGGCTGCCGTACCACGGGGTTTTGCGCAACACGGGGGTCTGACCCGCACGTTGCGGGTCAGACCCCCGTGTTGCAGGCCTGACCCCCGTTGTTGCGCCTGCTACTCGGTCGCGCGCTTCAGCCGGCGGGAGATCCTCCGCAGGGCGTGTTTCGGCGCGCTTCCCCGTGGCATAGCCGACAGCACACCGAACCCCTCAGGAGGTACACCGTGGGCCTCAAGGACGAAGTCACAGGCAAGGCCAAGGAAGCCGAAGGCAAGGTCACGGGCGACCAGTCGCGCGAGGCCGAGGGCAAGCTCGACCAGGCCAAGGGCAAGGCCAAGGACGCGATCGACGACGTCAAGGACGCCGCGAAGAGCTGAGCCTCTCCGCTGAGCACGACGTGCGCGGCGCTCGCAGGCCGCGCACGTCGTCGTTTTCGGACCGTCTACCCGACCGGCGGCACGTCGGCCGCCTGCGCCTCGGCCTGCTGGCGCGCCTCGTCGGCAGCGCGCGCCGCGGTCGCGGCGTCGTGCTCGACCCGGCTCGCGCTGGCGTCGGCGCGCTCGGCCTTCGCGCGCGCCGAGGCCGCGTCGCCCTGCAGGCCCTGAGCCTGGGCATCGAGCGCGGCGGCGCGCTGCTGGGCGGCGAGCGCCTCGGCCTCCCGCGCCTGCAGGTTGGCGGACGTTCTCGTAGCCGAGCTCCGACCCCGGGAGCACGAGGCCGTAGGCCTGCCCGAGCGACATCGCCGCGGAGGCGTCGAGGTACTCGCCCGCCGCGACGCGGCCGGCCTGCTCAATCTGCTCGCGCCGATAGGCCAGGCGCAGGTAGTCGCGGCTCACGCTCGACCCCGCGAGCGGCACGACCGACTGATGCCGGCCCATCAGGCCGCTGCGCCCGCGCGCGAGCACCGCCTCGCCGTCGCTCCCGAAGTAGACGTCGTCGAGCTTGCCGAGGTCGTCGCCGTCGGCATCCACCACGGCACGTCCGCGCCACTGTTCGAGTTGCTCTGCGGTAGTCATGCCTTGACCTACCCGCGCAGGCCCGCCCCGGAACTCCCACGCTCACCGGCGCGTCGTCGCGGCGCCTCGGCCGTGTCCAGGCCCTCGCCGTGCACGTCGCGTCCGCCGTCGAGCAGGTGCCCGGCGCGGCTGCAAGTCACTGCAAGCCCTTGCAACCTCGTGTCATAGAGTTGCAGTGTGGCGCGGAATCTTGCAGACGTGGCGAAGCAGGCCGGGGTGAGCGAGGCCACCGTGAGCCGCGTGCTCAACGGCAAGCCCGGGATATCCGACGCGACGCGCGCCGCCGTGCTGACCGCGCTCGACGTGATCGGCTACGAGCGCCCCACGCATCTGCGCGTGCGCCGGGCGCGCATGGTCGGCCTGGTCGTGCCCGAGCTGCAGAACCCGATCTTCCCCGCACTCGCGGAAGTCGTCGGCGGCGCGCTCGCGCAGCGCGGCTTCAACGCCGTCCTGTGCACGCGGACCGGCAGCATGTCCGAGGCCGAGTACGTCGAGATGCTGCTCGAGCGGCAGGTCTCGGGCATGGTCTTCGCCGGCGGCCAGTACGCCGAGGCGGATGCCCCGCACGACCACTACACGCGGCTGCTCAAGCTCAGGCTCCCGGTCGTGCTCGTCAACGCCGCCGCCGAGCACCTCGACTTCCCGCGCGTCTCGACCGACGACGCCGTCGCGATGGAGCAGGCCTACGGACACCTCGCCTCGCTCGGGCACGAGCGCATCGGGCTCGTCCTCGGCCCGCCCGACCACGTCCCGTCACGCCGCAAGCTGGCGGCCTTCGAGGCCGTCGCACGCGCCGCCGGGGGCGCCCACACGGCCGAGCTCGTCGAGCGGACGATGTTCTCGCTCGAGGGCGGCCATGCGGCGGCGACGCGGCTGATCGGCCAGGGCGCGACCGGCATCGTCTGCGCCAGCGACCCGATGGCGCTCGGCGCCATCCGCGCGGCCAGGCGCGCCGGCCTCTCGGTGCCCGGCGACGTGTCCGTCGTCGGCTACGACGACTCGGCGTTCATGAACTGCACCGATCCGCCGCTCACGACGGTGCGCCAGCCGATCGAGGCGATCGGGCGCGCGGCGGTCGCGATCCTGACGGGCCAGATCGAGGGCGCGGCCGTCCAGGCCGAGGAGCTCTTCTTCGAGCCCGAGCTCGTCGCGCGCGGCTCCACGGCCGCGGCCCGCGTGCGCTCCGCCGTCCCTGCCTGAGCGGCGACGCCGCGAGCCTCGCGTCGCTGTGGCCGCGTCATGCCGCACCTGAGCGGCCCGGCTGCGCCGGTCGCTGCCTGCGGTCTGATCGCTGAGCCTTTAATGCAGTCTCTTGTCGCGAATATGCAAATTTTAGTCGATCTCTTGCATTCGATGGTCGGATGTGCGATCTTCGGCGCGTGAATCCTTCCGGCCACACGACAGCGCAGTCCGAGCTCGCCACGGCGCCGCCCCATCAGCAGCCGCGCTGGTGGCGGGACGCGGTCGTCTATCAGGTCTACGTGCGCAGCTTCGCGGACGCGAACGGCGACGGCACGGGCGATCTGACGGGCGTGCTGATGCGCCTGCCGTATCTGCGCGAGCTGGGTGTCGACGCCATCTGGTTCAGCCCCTGGTACCCGTCGCCGATGGCCGACATGGGCTACGACGTCTCCGACTACCGCTCGATCGACCCCACGCTCGGCACGCTCCAGCAGGCCGAGCGCGTGATCGCCGATGCGCAGGCGCTCGGCATCCGCACGATCATCGACGTCGTCCCGAACCACATCTCGGATCAGCATCCGTGGTTCCAGGCGGCACTCGCTTCCGCGCCGGGCTCCCCCGAGCGGGCGCGCTTCTGGTTCCGGCCCGGCACGGGCGAGCACGGCGACCAGCCGCCGAACGGCTGGCGGTCGATCTTCGGCGGGCCCGGCTGGACGCGCACCGCGAACGCCGACGGCTCGCCCGGCGAGTGGTACCTCCACCTCTTCGCGCCCGAGCAGCCCGACCTCAACTGGACGCACCCGGACGTCTGGCGCGAGCACGAGGACATCCTCCGCTTCTGGTTCGATCGCGGGGTCGCCGGCGTGCGCATCGACTCGGCGGCGCTGCTCGTCAAGGACCCGGGCCTTGCCGAGGAGCAGGCCTCGCACGCGCCGGGCGAGCATCCGTTCACGGATCGCGACCAGCTGCACGAGATCTACCGCGGCTGGCGCGCGATCGCCGACTCGTACGATCCGCCGCGCGTGCTCGTCGGCGAGCTCTGGCTGCCCGACGGCGAGCGCCTCGCGCGCTACCTGCGGCCCGACGAGCTGCACACGGCCTTCAACTTCGACTTCCTCGCCTGCCCGTGGGAGCGCGACCGCATGCGCGCATCGATCGAGGGTGCGCTCGCCGTGCACGCGCCGGTCGACGCGCCGGCCACCTGGGTGCTCTCGAATCACGACGTCACGCGCCCGGTCACGCGCTACGGCCGCGCCGACACGGCGTTCGCGTTCGTCTCCAAGCGCGTGGGGACGCCGACCGACCTCACTCTCGGCACGCGCCGGGCGCGCGCGGCGGCGCTCCTCGCCATGGCGCTGCCGGGCTCGATGTACGTCTATCAGGGCGAGGAGCTCGGGCTCCCGGAGGTCGAGGACATCCCCGACGACCGCCGGCAGGACCCGATGTGGCTGCGCTCGGGCGGCGTCGACCCGGGTCGCGACGGCTGCCGCGTGCCGATCCCGTGGGCCGGGAGCGAGCCCCCGTACGCCTTCAGCGGCGCCGGCGCCGCCCGTCCGTGGCTCGATCCGCCCGCCGACTGGGCCGCGCTCACGGTCGCCGCCCAGAGCGCCGATCCCGGCTCGATGCTCGCGCTCTATCGCGCGGGCCTGCGCCTCCGCCGCAGCGCGCCCTGGGGCACGGGCGAGCTGACCTGGCTCGAGGCGCCCGACGCCGTTCTCGCCTTCGCACGCGGCGGCGTCGCGTGCCTCGTCAACTTCGGCCCGGAGCCGTTCGCGCTCCCGCCGGATGCCGACGTTCTCATCGCCAGCGGCGAGCTCGAAGGAGGTGCGCTTCCGCAGGACACCGCAGTCTGGCTCCGCCAGGCGTGACAGGGCACCTACCAAAACCACGAATGAGGGAAGTGACGATGAAGTCCACCCGTATGGCCACGATGGCCGCCGTCATGGTGGCGAGCCTGCTGGCCGTGAGTTTCACCGCAGTCTCCGTGAGCGCGAAGAGCACGGCCGGCAGCAAGGTCAAGATCAGCGTCGCATCGCTGATCCCCGGTAGCACGAAGGCTGCCACGCAGCAGTTCGCGAACCAGGTCAAGGAGTTCGAGCAGGCCAATCCGAACATCGAGGTGAAGTCGGTCACCTACCAGTGGACCGGCCCGACGTTCGCGGCCAAGCTCGCCGCCGGCACGCTCCCGACCGTCTTCACCGTGCCGTTCACGGACGCTCGCACGCTCGGCACGAACGGTCAGCTCGCCAATCTCACGAAGCTCGTCAAGGCGCTGCCGTATTACAAGAAGTACAACCCGGCGGTGCTCGCCGAGGGCACTGACGCCAAGGGCCGGATCGTCGCCGTGCCGACGGCGGCCTACGCGCAGGCGCTGCACTACAACCGAGCGCTCTTCACGCAGGCCGGGCTCGACCCGAACGCGCCGCCGGCGACGTGGGCCGAGGTGGCCGCGGACGCGAAGGCGATCGCCCAGAAGACCGGCAAGGCCGGCTACCTGATGATGGGCAAGGACGACAACACCGCGGGCTGGATCCTGACGACGATGGTGACCTCGCTCGGCGGGCGCATGGAGACCGGCACCGGCACGAGCGCGAAGGCCACGCTCAACAACCCGCAGTCCGTGCAGGCGCTCAACATCCTCCACGCGATGCGCTGGAGCGACAACTCGATGGGCTCCAACTTCGACTACGGCTGGAGCGACATCAACCAGGCCTTCGCGGCCGGCAACGTCGGCATGTACGTGAGCGGCTCCGACGTCTTCACGAACCTCGTGCAGGCCAGCAACATCGATCCGAGCATCTATGGCGTGACGACGCTGCCCCTGGCGGTCGGCAACCCGAAGGCCGGCGTCCTCGCCGGCGGCACGCTGGCAGCCGTGCGCCCGACCGCGAAGGCGGACGAGCTCGCGGCCGCGGTGAAGTGGATCGACTTCTTCTACGAGCAGCCGCTGATCACGAAGTCGCAGGCGATCCGCAACGCGAAGACGCTGATCGCGTCCAAGCAGCCGGTCGGCGTCCCCGCGATGCCGGTCTTCGACCAGGCGCAGTACAACCTCTCCAACAACGTCTGGATCAAGCCGTACATCAACGTCCCGCAGGCGCAGGTCAAGCCGTTCACGGCGGGCATCTTCAAGCAGACGCTCGTGCCGGAGCCGGCGGCCTCCACGCAGAGCGTCTACCACTCGCTCGACGCGGCCGTCGAGGCCGTCCTGACGAATCCGAACGCGAACATCCAGCAGCTGCTGGACGACGCGAACACCACCGCCCAGCAGCTCATCTCGCAGGGCAAGTAGGAGCCCGCTCGCGGGCGGCTGGGGGACGTCAGCCCCAGCCGCCCGCGCGGGTCGCATCATGTCGGCGCTGAATCCCGCGAGGCCTGCGGGCAGGACGGAGCGAGAGGACGGTGAACGCGTGCCGGTGGAAGCACACGCGCCACGCCGTGCCCGCCGCCGGGCGCAGCGCACGCCGCTCACCTGGGTGCGGGGCGGCGGTCTCTCCGCGCTCGTCTTCCTGCTGCCGATGCTGTTCGTCTTCGGCGCGTTCTCGTGGTACCCGATCGTGCGCACGGTCGTGATGTCGGTCCAGCACACGAACCTCGTGCAGCCGGCGTCGTTCGTCGGCCTCGACAACTTCCGCAGCGTGCTCTCCGACCCACTGCTGCCGAAGGCGGTGCGCAACACCGCCGAGTTCGCGGGCCTCGCGCTGATCTTCGGCTATCCCATCCCGCTCGTCGCGGCCGTGCTGATGAGCGAGGCGCGCCGCTTCCGCGGCCTCTACAGCGCGCTCGCCTACCTGCCGGTCGTGATCCCGCCGGTCGTCGCGGTCCTGCTCTGGAAGACGTTCTACGACGCCAGCTCGACCGGCGTCTTCAACACGATCCTCGGCTGGGCGCACCTCGGCCCGTACCCCTGGCTGCAGTCGCCCGACACGGCGCTGCCCTCGCTCGTGCTCGAGTCGACCTGGGCCAACGCCGGCGGCACGATCATCATCTACCTGGCCGCCCTGACGGGCGTCAACCGCGAGCTCTACGAGGCCGCGGCGACCGACGGCGCGTCGCTCTGGAGCAAGGTCTGGCACATCACGATCCCGCAGCTCCGGGGCGTGCTGCTGCTGACGATGATCCTGCAGATCATCGGGACGGCGCAGGTCTTCCTCGAGCCGTACCTCTTCACCTCCGGCGGCCCGACGAACTCGACGCTCACCGTGCTGCTGCTGATCTACGACTACGCGTTCGGCAACTCGCTCGGCGGCGACTACGGCGCCGCGACCGCGCTCAGCCTGATGCTCGCGGCGTTCCTGGCCGTGCTCTCGTTCGTCTACCTGCGCGCCACGCGCTCGTGGAGCACGTCGTGAGACGCAGACGCCGCTCGCCCGCCGCAGCCGATCACGCCCTGATCTCGGCCGCCGAGTGGCGCAGGCCGGCGATCCGCCGCGGCGTCGGCGCTGCGCAGATGGCCCTGCTCGCCGGCCTCGTCGTGATCGGGCTCGGCCCGCTGCTGTGGCTCGCGAAGTCCGCGATCACGCCGACGACCGACACCATCACGCATCCGATGGCGCTGTTCCCGCACGGCACGGCCTGGGACAACGTGCGCGCCGCGTGGACGGACGTGCAGGTCAGCCGCTACTTCTGGAACACGGTCGTGCTCGCGTTCGGCTCCTGGCTCTCGCAGGTCGTCGTCGCGACGACCGCCGGCTTCGCGCTCGCGATCCTGCGGCCCGCCTACGGGCGCCTGCTCACGGGCCTCGTGCTGACGACGCTGTTCGTCCCCGCCGTCGTACTGCTCGTGCCGCTCTACATCGAGATCGTGCACCCGCCGCTGATCCACCACTCCTTCATCGACAGCTACTGGGCGATCTGGCTGCCCGCCGGTGCGAGCGCGTTCAACGTCGTGCTCGTGAAGCGCTTCTTCGACAACCTCCCGCGCGACATCTTCGAGGCCGCCGAGATCGACGGGGCGGGTGCGTTCCGGCTCTTCTGGTCGGTCGTCCTGCCGCTGTCGCGTCCGATCCTCGGCGTCGTCTCCGTGTTCGCGATCCTGGCGTCCTGGAAGGACTTCCTGTGGCCGCTGCTCGTGCTCACGAACCCCGACGGCCAGCCGCTCTCGGTGCGCCTGCCGACGATCCAGGCCCAGACGCCGCTCGGCGTCTTCATGGCGGCGCTCTTCATCGCCTCGCTCGTGCCGATCGTCGGCTTCCTGCTCTTCCAGCGCTCGTTCCTGCGCGGCGGCGGGCTGGGCGGGGCGATCAAGGGCTAGGCAGCGTCTGCGGGCGCTTCGCGATCGTCAGCGTCACGCGCCGCGGGCCCGACTGGTCGACGACGTCGAGCACGAGCCTGCCGCCGGGCTTGCCGGCCGAGACGGCCCTCGTCATCGCCTCGGCCGAGCGCACGGCGCGCCCGCCGATCGCGACGACGACGTCGCCCTCGCGCAGGCCCGCCTTGGCCGCCGGGCTGCCGGCGAACACGGCCACGGCACCGGCGCCGCGCGTGTCGGGCGGCAGGCCGATCTGCACGGCCGCCGAGGCGCTTGCGATGGAGTCGAACGTGACGCCGATCCAGGGCCGCTTGCCGGCGGGCTTCGTGCGGATCTCGTCGATCACGGAGCGCGCGCCGTCGATGGCGATCGCGAAGCCGATGTTCTGCGCGCTCGTGGCGCCCACCGTGTTGATGCCGATCAGCCTGCCGGAGGCGTCGACGAGCGCGCCGCCCGAGTTGCCCGGGTTGATCGCGGCGTCGGTCTGCAGCAGCCCCTCGAGCGACGGGCCGCCCTCGGCGTGGACGGTGCGGTCGAGGCCGGAGACGATGCCCTGCGTGACCGTCGGGCCGCCCGTGAGGCCGAGCGGGAAGCCGATCGCGAGCACGGCGTCGCCGAGGCGCAGGCGCGCCGAGCGTCCGAGCGGCACGGGCACGAGATCGGTCAGGGCGACGCGGATGATCGCGAGGTCGCGCTCGGCCGCGGTGCCGATCACGCGCGCGACGACGGGCTTCGAATGGCGCCCGTCGTTGAACGAGACCGTGAGCGTGCGCGCGCCCTGCACCACGTGGTTGTTCGTGACGATGATGCCGGCGCGGTCGATCACGACGCCCGAGGCCTCGCCCTTGCTGCCGTCGAAGCCGACGGTCTTGACGTTGACGACGCCGGGCAGGACGCGCGCCACGACATCGGCGGTGCTCTCGCCGGTCGCCGCCGGGGCCGTCGCCGCCGGGGCGGTCGACGCCGCCTGCGTGACGGTGCGCACCGACGTGACGGTGGTGGCGGCGGAGCCGCCACCACAGCCGGCCGCCGCGAGCGCGGCGAGCGCGAGCAAGGCGATGCGCGGCCTCACGGCAGGCGCTGCACCCAGAACAGCGAGAGGCCGGTCGCTGCGAGCGCGAGCAGCGCGGCGGCGCCGAGCAGCACGAAGCTCAGCTCGCGCCACTCCTTCGTGCGGCCGAGGCGGGAGGCGAGGTCCTCGTAGACGGCGTTCAGGCGGGCGTCGGTCTGGGTGGCGAAGAACTCGCCGCCGGTGGCCTGTGCGATCTGCCGCAGCGTGGCCGGATCCGGCGGCACCGGGCGCTCGAAGCCGCCGCGCTCGAGCACGCCGCCCGGCGTGCCGAGGGCGACGGTGTAGACGGGGATGCCGTACGACTTCGCACGTTGCGCGCCCTCGAGCGGCGAGAGCGTCCCGCGCGTCTGGGCGCCGTCGGAGAGCAGCAGGATGGCCGAGAGCGGGCCGTCGGGGGCGCGCGCGGCGGGCGGGATGCTGACGCCGCCCGTGTCGTCGTTGACCTGCGGCTGCAGCAGCTCGACGGAGCGCGCGAGCGCATCGCCGATCGCCGTGCCCTGGCCGAACGACGAGCCGAACACGAGGCCCTGGATGACGAGCTTGCGGTCGTAGCTGAGGGGCGCGGCGACGTACGGCTCGGACGAGAACGTGACGAGCCCGACGCGGTACTTGGCCGGGATCTTCGTGAGGAAGCGGCGCACGGCGCCCTGGGCGGCGGCGAGGCGCGTGGGCTTGACGTCGTTGGCCGACATCGAGCCCGACATGTCGACCGCGAGCGCGATCGACGCCTGCTCGCTGGAGACGGACACCCGCATCTGCGGGCGCGCGAGCGCGGCGGTGGCGCAGATCAGGGCGAGCAGGACGAGCACCGGCGGCACGAGCGCGCGCCAGCGCCGGGTCGTCGCCGCGACCGATGCCAGCACCTCGATGTTCGTGTAGTGGATGGCATAGCGCGCGCGGCGCCTTTCGAGCGCGAGGTAGGCGACGACGGCGAGCGGGATGATCAGGAGCGCGAGCAGCGCGAGCGGCCAGGCGAGCCTCACGTCGCGCACCTCGCGAGCACCTGCACCTCGGCGCGCAGGCGCGCGTCGAGCCCGTGGCGGGTCGCGCTCACGAGCAGGCGGTTCCCGCGCCTGGCCGCGATCACGTGCACCGCCGCCATCTGCGCCGTCGTCGGCTCGGCCATGAGGTAGAGGCCGACGCTGTGCGTGCTGTCGAGCAGCCGCTCGCCGGGGGCGCAGGCGAGCGTCGCGCGGGCCAGCTTGCCGACCTCGACGACGAGCGTCTTGGCCCGCACCGTGATCGGCTGACCGGGCTTGACGGCGCTCGCGCGCACGAGCGACATGGGCGTGCGCGAGCCGCCGCCGCCGCCCGGGATGCAGCCGATGAACGGCTGGTAGCTCGTCGCGCGCTTCGTGCGCACCCCGGCGTACGTGCCCTTGAAGACGAGCGCGCGGGTCGTCGTGATGCCCGGGTTGACCGGGCTCCCGATCAGCCCCGGGAACTCGACGGCGACGGCGCGCTCGCTCGCGAGGGCATCCACGCCGCCGACGACGCCCGACGGGCAGACGAGCTGCCAGTCGGCTGTCGACGAGGGCTGCGAGGAGGCCGGGATCACGACCCACGGCCCCTGGACGGGGATGCAGACCTGGAGCCCCTTGCACTCGTCCGCCGCGGCGCCGGGAGCGACGCCGACGACGAGCGCGGCGGCCGTCAGGGCGGCTGCGAGCAGTGCCGCGCGGATCACGGCACCCGCCTGAACCAGAGCACCGAGAGCACGCCGCTCGCGAGCAGGAAGAGCACGCCGGCCGCGGCGAAGGCGACCGTGATCTCCTCGTCCTTGCGCGTCGTCCCGAGCCGCGACTTGAGGTTCTTGTAGACGGGCGCGAGCTGGCGCGTCGTCGGCGCCTGGAAGAAGGCGCCGCCCGTCTGCGTGGACACCTGCCGCAGGGCGTCGGGGTCCGTCGGCACCTGGATGCGCTCGACGTAGCCGCCCACGTGCGGCACCGCGACGACGCCGGAGGGCGTGCCGAGCAGCGCGCTGAAGACGGGGATCTTGGCCTGCCGGGCCTGGTTGATGGCGTCGCTGAGCTGCGTGCGCCCGCCGTCCTGAGCGCCGTCGGAGAAGATCAGGATGACGGCCGGCGGCGGCTTCGTGCCCTTCGGCGGCTTGACTCCGCGGGGCGTCCCGCGCGCGACGGCGACCGCCGTCGCGAGGCCGTCGCCGAGCGCCGTGCCCTGCCCGATGCGCAGCCCGGCGAGCGCGCTGCGCACGAACTGCCGATCGGTGGTCGGCGCGGAGGCGAGCTGGGCGAGCGTGCTGAAGTCGACGACCGCGACGCGGTACTTCTTCGGCAGGGCGGCCAGGAACTGCCGCGCCGACGCCTGCGCGGCCGCGAGGCGCGTCGGGGCGACGTCGCGCGCGGCCATGGAGTGCGAGGTGTCGACGGCGAGCACGACCGTCGCCTCCTCGGACTTCTCCGAGATCGTGGCGTGCGGCCGGGCGAAGCCGAGCAGGAAGCTCGCGACGGCCAGCAGCATGATCGCCGCGGGCAGATGGCGTCGCCACGCAGGCACGTGGTCGACGACGTTCGGCAGCAGGCCGGGCATGGCGAACTGCGACGCCTCGCGCACGCGGCGGCGCTCCAGCCAGAGGTAGCCGGCGATCGCGAGCGGCACCAGCACGAGCGCCCAGAGCGCGATCGGGGAGGCGAAGGTCACTGCGCCCCCGAGTGGCGGAGGAAGCGCGTGAGCTCGCGCAGCCAGTCGCCCTCGGTCGTCAGCACGACGTGGCGCGCGCCCGTCGAGGTGATCTCGGCGGCGACCTCCCGGCGTTCCTGCGCGGCGGCCTCCGCGAAGCGCGTGCGCAACGCCTCGCTCGACGTGTCGACCTTGAGCTGGCGCCCCGTCTCGGGGTCGACGAGCCGCAGCTGGCCGAACTTCGGCAGCTCCTGCTCGCGCGGATCGCGGATCTCGATCGCGACGACCTGGTGGCGCCCTCCGAGCATGAGCAGCGGGCGGCGCCAGTCGCGCGCGCCGCGGAAGTCGGAGACGACGACGACGTAGGCGCGCTGGCGAGCGAGATTGCCGGTGCGCCGCAGCGCCTCGCCCACCGACGTCGCGCCGTCGGCAGCCGAGCGATCCCGGACGAGCTCGTCCTTGCGCAGCGCGAGCAGCAGCCCGAGCAGGCCCTGCCGGCCCTGCTGGGCCGGGAGCATGCGCGGGTCCGAGCCGCCGAACGTCACGAGGCCGAGCCGGTTGCCGCGGCGCGTCGCCGCGTAGCCGATCGCGAGCGCCGCACCCTCGGCGACGTCGGCCTTGCGGCGCTCGGCGGTGCCGAACGTCATGGAGGGCGACGTGTCGAGCACGAGCCAGGTCACGAGCGCGCGCTCGGCGAGGTGGATGCGCACGTGCGGCGTGCCGGTGCGCGCGGTCACGTTCCAGTCGATCTGGCGGACGTCGTCCTCGACCGGCTCGTAGGGCCTGATCTGCGCGAGCTCGCTGCCGCGCCCGAGCAGCGCCGAGCGGTGGTCGCCCGGCAGCAGGCCCTCGACGCGGCGCGAGATCGAGAGGTCGAGCGCGCGCAGGAGCGGCTCCGGCATCGGGCCGGGGCCTGGCCGGGAGGGCGTGGCGCCCCGCCGCAGCAGGCCTTCGATCACGCGGCGCGACCCGAGAGGTCGAGCTGCGGCACGGAGACCTTGGCGATGATCTCGTCGAGCAGGGCGTCGGCGCTGCGCTGCTCGGCGAGCGCCTCGTAGGACAGCACCATGCGGTGGCGGAGGGCGTCCTTGATCAGCTCCTGGAGATCCTGCACGAGCACGTAGTCGCGTCCGCGTACGGCAGCCAGGCCGCGTGCCGCGTGGATCAGCGAGATCGGTCCGCGCGGGCTCGCGCCGAACGAGATGTAGCGCTGGATGTCGGGCAGTCCGACCTCGGCCGGGTTGCGCGTCGCGGTCGCGAGTCGCAGCGCGTAGCTGACGAGGCCCGGATCGACGTAGATCTCGCGCACGGTCGCCTGCAGGACGCGCAGCTCCTCGATCGTGAGCAGCTGCGCGAGCTGTGGCGTCGCCACGAGCGAGCGCTGGATGACCGTCAGCTCCTCGTCGTGCTGCGGGTAGTCGACGAGGATCTTGAGCATGAAGCGGTCGACCTGAGCTTCGGGCAGCGCGTAGGTGCCTTCCGACTCGATGGGGTTCTGGGTCGCCATGACGAGGAACGGGTCGGGCACCTTGTGCGTAATGTGGCCGAGCGTGACCTGGCGCTCCTGCATGACCTCGAGCAGTGCCGACTGCACCTTGGCCGGCGCGCGGTTGATCTCGTCGGCGAGCAGGAAGTTGCAGAAGACGGGGCCGAGCTCGGTGTCGAACGTCGAGCTGTCGGGTCGGTAGATGCGCGTCCCGATGAGGTCGGACGGCACGAGGTCGGGCGTGAACTGGATGCGGTTGAAGGAGCCGCCGAGGACGTCGGCCGTCGTCTTCACGGTGAGCGTCTTGGCGAGGCCCGGCACGCCCTCGATCAGGAGGTGACCGCCGGCGAGCAGGCATACGAGCACGCGCTCGAGCATCTCCTCCTGGCCTGCGATCACGCGCCTGATCTCGAACAACGCCTGCTCGAGCTTGCTTCCCGGCTGTTCCA
>DASXXY010000366.1:0-1914 GCA_036502805.1 Gaiellales bacterium
CTCGCTCCACTCCGGCACGTGACGGCGCCCGAGCGTGCGCGTGAGCTCGGGATCGACGCCGTTGGCCTGCATGAGGTGGCCGAGCGCATGCGTCCACCCGTCGAGCATCGCGAGCGTCGGCTCGGGGTGGAACTGCACGCCCCACGCGGTCGCTCCGGCGCGGAACGCCTGCAGGGCGCCGGGCGCACCGGCCAGCGCGGTCGCACCCGGCGGCAGGTCGAAGCCGAAGTTGTGGGCCTGGAAGACGTCGAAGCGCGCGGGCAGCGCGGCGAGCAGGGCGTCATCCGCCGCGGCCGGCGCGAGCGCGACCTCGCGGTAGCCCCACTCCGGCGCGCACGGGCGCGCGGCGGCGCCCGCCGCCTGGGCGAGCAGCTCGGCGCCGAGGCAGATGCCGAAGACGGGAAGGTCGCGGCGCAGCGCCTCGGCGATGGCAGCGCGCGTCGCGTTGATGGCCACCGTGTCCTCGTCGGGGTTCGCGACGCCGGGCAGCGCGATCACGGCCGCGTGGCCGCTCGGATCGATCTCGTCGCGCCCGGCGAAGCGGACGTCCAGCTCGAGCGACGCGTCGCCGAGCGGCTGCTCGAAGAGGCCGAGGCCCTTGTCGTCGTCGTGCTGGATCACGAGAATGCGCATGCGGGCAGACCTTTTCACGAACACGGACCCGCTGGCAAATTCGGACTAGGATCGGCACCTATCAGCGCGCTTTCTGACTGGCCAGGCCTCGACCTCCGGCACCTCGCGGCGCTGGATGCGATCGCGCGCGAGGGCTCCGTGAGCCGCGCCGCCGCGAGCCTCGGCTACACGCAGTCGGCCGTCAGCCAGCAGCTGCTGGCGCTCGAGCGCATCGTCGGCGTGACGCTCGTCGCGCGCTCGCCGGGCGCGCGCACGGCCGAGATCACCGCCGCCGGGCGCCAGCTGCTGGAGCACGCGGGCGCCATCGCCGGCCACCTCGAGTCGGCGCGCGCCGAGCTCGCCGCCCTCGCCGGTGGCCGTGCCGGAGAGCTGCGGATCGGCGCAGTGCCGAGCGTCGCCGGCGCGCTGATCCCCGCGCTCGCAGAGCAGCTGCGCGAGCGCGCGCCGCACCTGGCGCTGCACGTCGGCGAGTCGTACTACGCGGGCGAGCTGCTCGACCGCCTCGCCGCCGGCGCGCTCGACATCGTGCTCGCGCCGGCCGACGATCCGCGCGACGGGCTCGTGAGCGAGGCGCTCCTGCGCGATCCATACGTCCTGCTCGTGCCGTCCGGCGACCCGTTCATGCGCCTCGCCGGCGCACTCACCGCGAGCGACCTCGCGCGCCGCGACCTGATCGGCAAGGACTGCGCGACCGCGAGCCAGCGCGCGCTCAGCGCGGCGCTCCGCGACGAGGGCCTCGGGCCGCCGCGCATCCGCGCCCACGACCTGCGAGAGGTCAAGGCGATGGTGCGGCGCGGGCTCGGCGTCGCGGTCGTGCCGCGCCTCCTGCTCGACGGGCTCGAGCCCGAGCTGGCGGCGATCCCGGTCGATCACCTCGTGCCGGACCGCGTGATCGAGCTGACGACGCGTGCCGACGGCTCGCGCACGCCCGCGGCGGACGTCGCCGCGGAGCTCCTGCGAGCGCACGCGGCGGCGCCGGCCGGGCGCTGATCGGCGCCCGGCGGCAGGCGGCGTCAGAGGCTCTCCGGCCGCCAGGCGTGCCAGCGGTCGATCTCGATCCAGGCCGAGACGCGGGCGTTCTCGCGGTAGGGGTAGGGCTCGCCCGTGTAGCGCAGCGAGAGGCGGTCGATGTCGCGCAGGCCGGGGTCGTCCTCGAGCGACACGACGCGCCCCTGCAGGCTGACGTGCGAGCTCCAGCGGGCGACGTCCATGATCGTCAGCGAGACGCGCGGATCGGCGCGCAGGTGCTCGTTGCGCCTGCGGCCCTCGTCCATGTTGACG
>DASXXY010000367.1:0-8993 GCA_036502805.1 Gaiellales bacterium
CGCGGGGCGCGCGTCGGCACGACCGCGATGTTGCCTGCGCCGTCGTCGACGAGCCGCACGTGCGCGTTGTAGTGCTCGGCGATCGTGTCCTCGCGCAGCACCTCGGCCGGCGAGCCGGTCGCGACCGCGCGGCCCGACGACAGCAGCAGCATGCGGTCGGCGTACTGGCCCGCGAGCGTGAGGTCGTGCATCGCCGAGACGACCGTCAGCCCGCCGGTCGCCTGCTGCGTCGCGACGAGCTCGAGCACGTCCTGCTGGTGGCCGATGTCGAGCGCGCTCGTCGGCTCGTCCAGCAGCAGCAGCTGCGCGCCCTGCGCGAGCGCGCGCGCCAGCACCGCGCGCTGCAGCTCGCCGCCCGAGAGCGTCGCCAGCGAGCGGCCCGCGAGCGCGACGAGATCGAGCCGCTCGAGCACCTCGGCGACGGCGGCGTGGTCGGCGGCGCCCTCGCGCCCGAGCGCGCCCGTGTGCGGCGTGCGGCCGAGCAGGACGTAGTCGGTGACGGTGGCGAGCGGCGGCACGACCGGCGACTGCGGGACGAGCGCGACGCGGCGCGCGAGCTCGCGGCGATCCATGCTGGCAACGTCGTCGCCGAGCACGCGGATGCTGCCGGTCGAGCGCAGCAGGCCGGCGATCGCGAGCAGCGCCGAGCTCTTGCCGGCGCCGTTCGGGCCGATCATGCCGAGCCACGACCCGCGCTCGAGCTGCAGCGAGAGGTCGTGCACGACCTCCACGCCGCCGCGCTTGATGCAGACGCGCTCGAGCTCGACCGCCGTGGCCGTGCCGACCGCGCTCACGCGATCCTCCGCGCCGAGCGCAGCACGATCGCGAAGAACGGCGCGCCCAGGAACGCCGTGATGACGCCGATCGGGAGCTCCGCCGGCGACTCGATCGTGCGCGCCGCGAGGTCGCAGAGCACGAGGAACGCCGCTCCGAGCACGAGCGAGAGCGGCAGCAGCACGCGCATGCTGCCGGTGCGCAGGACGAGCCGCACGCAGTGCGGGACGATGATGCCGACGAAGCCGATGAGCCCGCTCACCGAGACGACAGCGGCCGTGCCGACGGTCGCGGCGATGACGACGATCAGCCGCGTGCGGCGCACGTTGACGCCGAGGCTCGAGGCCTCCATGTCGCCGAGCGCGAGCACGTCGAGCACGCGCGCGTGCAGCAGCATCACGATCGCCGAGGCGAACACGTAGGGCGAGACGAGCGCCACGTCGTGCCAGCTCGCGGTCGCGATGCCGCCGAGGATGAACGAGTAGATCTCCTGCAGGTTCTGCACGGAGTGCTGCTGCACGAACGTCTGCAGGGCCGTGAAGAACGCGCCCACCGTGACGCCCGCGAGCACGAGCACGCCCGGCCCCTCGCCCGCGCTGCGACCGAGCAGGTACGTCCCCGCGACGGCCACGAGCGAGCCGACGAACGCCGCCAGCGGCAGCGAGTCGACCGGGCCGATGGCGCCCGTCGCGCCGAGCGCGATTGCGCTCGTCGCGCCGAAGCCCGCGCCGGCGGCCGAGCCCAGCAGGTACGGATCCGCGAGCGGATTGCGGAACACGCCCTGGTAGGCGCAGCCGGCCATCCCGAGCATGCCGCCGACCATCAGCCCGAGCACGACGCGCGGCAGGCGGAGCTGATCGAGAATGAGCGCGTCCGTCGGCGACAGGCCATGGCCGATCGAGAGGAACGGCAGGTGGTGCGCGAGCTCCTGCAGGACGCCGCCGACGGGCAGCTTGACCGGCCCGACGAGCAGCCCCGCGATCGTGCTCAGCAGCGCGAGGCCGATGGCGCCGAGCAGCACGCTGAGCCGCAGCCGCGAGCGGCCGGTGAGGAGGACGGCGCTCAACGCGGCGCCAGCGAGGTGATCGTCGTCACGATCAGCCCTTCCTGCGAGGACTCGAATCGGCAGCACGGCGGAGGCGACCTGGCTCGTCCCCGAAGGGCATCGCAGTTGCGGGACAGCGCCGGATTCGCACCGGCTTCGCTACGTGCCGTACCGCCCGGCAGGGGAGCCGGGCAGCGCGATCATACCGCGCCGCGAAGCGCCTTCCGGCAGTGCAGCAGCACATCGGGGTCTGACCCGCGACTCCCGGGTCTGACCCCGGTGTGCGCTGCTCGCGCCAGGCGGCGGCTCAGGCGGGGAGGACTCGCTCGCGCAGGGTGGGCAGGTAGACGGCGGGGTTCGGGCTGTCGATCTCGCGCGCCAGGCGGTGGCCGTCGAAGACCGTGTCGACGAGCCAGCGCGGGGCGACGCAGTCGCCGGTGCGGTAGACGGCCTGGATGCCGGCGGCCGCCAGCGCGTCCGGATCGCCGGCCAGCTCGAGGTAGAGCGCCTCGTTCGAGAGCCGCGGCGTGACGAGGACGACGGCGTCGGCCGAGACGTCGAACGGGTCGCCGCCGTGCGAGGAGCGGAAGCGCACGGCGCCGGGGAGGATCGCCTCGGGCGTGACGTCGACGCGCATCTCGACGCCGGCGTCGTGCAGCTGCGCGCGCAGGCGCGGGCCCTCGAGCGTCCACGTGCACCACGTCGCGATCGACTCCGAGGGCGTCGCGATCGCGACGTCGTGGCCCTCGGCCGCGAGGCGCAGGGCGAGGCTCGCGCCGAGGTGGTAGCTCTCGATGTCGAGCACGACGACGCGCCCGCCCGGCACGGCCTTGCCGCCGAGCATGATCTGCTCCGGCGTCAGCATGTGAGGCAGCGACGCGTCGGCGCCGGGGATCGGGCCCTTCGTGACGCCGTTGAAGCCGCTCGGCGACCAGTGCGCGCCGGTCGCGACGACGACGAGGTCGGCGCCACTCACACGCACGTCGGCGGCGCTCAGGCGCACGCCCGTCTCGATCTCGAGGTTCGGGAGCCGGTCCGACTCGCGCCGCCGCCACTCGACGAAGCGCGCCCACGCGTCGAGGCCGGGCAGCTGCGGGATCCAGCGCATGCAGCCGCCGATGTCGTCGGCGGCGTCGACGAGCCGCACGCGCGCGAAGCCGCGCTTCGCGAGCACGATCGCGCACTCCAGGCCCGCCGGGCCGGCGCCCACGACGAGCACCTCGCCGTCGGCATTGGAGGCCCGCTCGAAGCGCTCGGGATGCCAGCCGCGGCGGTGCTCCTCGCCCGCCGTCGCATTCTGCGTGCAGCCGAGGTGGCGGCCGCGGTTGGCGAGCGCGTAGCAGGCGTTGCAGCCGATGCAGGCGCGGATCTCGTCGTAGCGGCCCTGCTCGATCTTGAGCGGCAGGAACGGGTCGGCGATCGAGGGGCGGGCGGCGCCGATGAGATCCCACACGCCGCTCTCGATGACGTCGGCCATGACGTCCGGATCGACCATCAGCCCGGTGCCGACGATCGGCTTCGCGGTCGCTTCGCGGAAGCGCGACGTCCACTCCAGCTGGTACCCGGTGGCGAAGAAGCGCGACGCGCCGGCGTCGAGGCGCGCCGCGCCCGCGAGGCCGCCGACGACGCAGTCGAAGAGGTCGACGAGCGGCTCGGCCGCGCGGATGAAGGCGAGGCCCTCCTCGGGCTCGATGCCCGCTCCGTCGAGCGTGTCGGCCGCGATGCGGATCGCGATCGCGCAGTCGTCGCCGACCGCCTCGCGCACGTGCTCGAGCGTCTCGAGCCAGAAGCGCGCGCGGTTCTCGAACGAGCCGCCGTACTCGTCGGTGCGGTGGTTGTAGCGCGGCGAGAGGAACTGCGTCGGCAGGTAGGTGTGCGAGCCGTAGACGTAGACGATGTCGAAGCCGGCCTCGCGCGCCCGCAGCGCGGCCGCGACCCAGTCGGCCTGCGTGCGGCGGATGTCGGAGAGCTCCATCGCCTTCGGCACGACGAGCGGCTCGAACTCGCTCGCGATCTGGCTCGGCGCGAGCGGGACGGTGCGCGACTCGCGCGCCTCGACGTGGATGCCGCCGTGCCACAGCTCGACCGCGGCCAGCGCGCCGTGCTCGTGGGCGCCCTCGGTCATGAGCCGCAGCGCGCGCACGTCGCCGTCGTCCCAGAGCCGCGCCGAGACGAACGGGTACTCGTCGCTCTCGGGGTTGATCGCGCAGTACTCGGTGCAGACCGACGCCCAGCCGCCCTCGGCCTTGAGCGAGCGGTGCCTGGCCTGCGTCCACGGCTTCTCGACGCCGAACCCGGTGCAGTGCGGCACCTGGTAGAAGCGGTTGCGGAGCGTCTTCGGGCCGATCCGCACCGGCTCGAAGAGCACGTCGTGACGCGGATCCCGCCCGCTCATGCGTCGAGCACCAGCTTGCGCTGCGCCATGAACTCCTGCAGCTCCTGCTCGACGCCGTCGTCGAGGCCGGGATCCTCCCAGCTCTCGAGCAGCCGCTTCCACTCCTTCGTCGCGAGCTCGGGCGTCTCGGCCGCGCCCTGCTTGAGCCATGTCGGGTGCGCCTGCGAGCGGAACAGCGGGCTCATGAAGACCCACTCGCGGAAGTGCGCGAGCGTGTGATCGGCGGCGAGGAAGATGCCGCCGGGCCCCTCCTCGCGGATCGTCTCGAGCGCGAGCGTCTCCGTCGTCACGTCGAGGCCGCCGCGCAGGCTCTCGAACATGCGCAGCACCTCGAGGTCGAGCGCGAACTTCTCGTACGAACAGGTGAGGCCGCCCTCGAGCCAGCCCGCGGCGTGCAGCACGAGGTCGCAGCCCGAGAGGTACGTGCCCCAGAGCGACATCGCCGACTCCGTCGCAGCCTGGGCGTCGAGCGCGTTGGCGCTCGTGAGCCCGCCGCCGCCGCGGAACGGGAGGCCGTAGCGGCGCGCGAGCTGGCCGCCGGCGAGCGATCCGAGCACCGACTCGGGCATGCCGAGCGACGGGCCGCCGCTGCGCATGTCGACGCCGGAGAAGAACGAGCCGAAGAAGCAGCCGACGCCGGGGCGGATCGACTGCGCGATCGCGACCCCGGAGAGCGCCTCTGCGACCTGCAGCGAGAGGCCCGCGGCGACGGACACGGGCGCGGTCGCTCCGGCGAGCAGGAACGGCGTCATGGCGATCGGCTGGTTCGCGCTTGCCCAGGCCCACATCGCCTCGACCATCGCGGAGTCCCAGACGAGCGGGCTGTTGGGGTTGACGATGCCGATGATCGCCGGCTCGGCCTCGATCGCCGCACGTCCGCCGTGTGCGATCGCGACGAGGTCGACGCTGTCCTGCGCGCGCGGCCCCGTCGTCCCGTACGCGACGTAGGGCATGTCGGAGTAGCGGATCCAGGAGTAGTCGAGATCGAGGTGCCGGCTCGACTCGGGCACGTCGCCGGCCTCGGTCGCACCGCTCTGGCCGCACGCCAGGAACGGCGTCGCCTGCGACATCTTGACGATCTCGACGTGGTCGGAGTACATCCCGTCGCGCCGCCCGCGCTCGCGATCGGCGACGAACGGCGAGCCGCCCGGCGGCAGCATGCAGAGCGTCCCGCCGCCGAACGCGACCGCCCGCTCGGGCGCGCGTCCCTGCACCGTGATCTGCGCCGGTGCGAGCTTCAGCTGCGCGAGCACGAACTCGCGGTCGAAGCGCACGCGCGTGCCCTCGACCCTCTGGCCGAGGCCGGCGAGCATGGCGCGCGCCTCCTCGTGCACGACCTCCGCGCCGATCTCCTCGAGGATCGTCATCGCCTGCTCGTGGATGGCGTCGAGCGAGTCCTCGGAGAGCACCGTGAGCGGCGTTTCGAACACGCGGCTGATTGTCGCTGACTGGCGAGTCAGGCCGCGCAGGGGTCGCGGCGCCTCGACCATCCCGGCGGCTCGCGCGAGCGCCGCCGCGGCCACATCGCGCGAGGCCCAGGTCTACGAGTCGAAGCCGAGCCCGAGCCGGTCGAGCGTGCGCAGGTAGAGGCTGCGGCGGCCCCCGTTGCGGTCGGCGCGCGCGAGCTCGTGGCGCGTCAGCGCGACGCCGGCCGCGCGCAGCGGCTCGGGCGGGAACATGCGCGGCTGCTCGCGCACGAGCGGCAGCCGCACGAGCGGCGAGTCGTGCCCGTCGGCGAGGTCGAGCGCGACCTCGGCGCCGAAGCGCGTCGCGCCGACGCCGAGCCCGGTGTGGCCGACGGCATAGCTCACGCGGCCCTCGAGCGCGGTGCCGTAGAACGCGAAGAAGCGGCTGCAGGTGTCGATCGCGCCGCCCCAGCGGTGCGTGAAGCGGATGCCCTCGAGCTGCGGGAACGTCGCCAGCAGGTGCTCGGCGAGCAGGCTGAACGTGTCGTGGCGCTGATCGAGCTGCGGCCCCACGCCGTTGCGCCAGTGGTAGATCGCGTCGTAGCCGCCGTAGAGGATGCGGTCGTCGGCCGTCAGCCGGAAGTAGTGGAACTGGTTGCCGCCGTCGGTCAGCCCCTGGCGATTGGCCCAGCGGATGGCGGCGCGCTGCGCCGGCGAGAGCGGCTCGGTCACGAGCACGTAGTCGTAGACCGGGAGCATGCGCCGCCGCACGCTGCGCAGGAGCGGCGGATAGGCGCTCGTGCCGAGCACGGCGCGGCGCGCGCGCACGCGACCGCCGGGGCACTCCAGGACGACGCGGCCGCCCTCGCTGCGCAGCGCCGCGACCGGCGAGCGCTCGCAGATGCGCACGCCCATGCCGAGCACGGCGCGCCGCAGGCCGCAGGCGAGCGCGACGGGATCGAGGACGCCGCCGCCGTCGCGGTGCCAGACGCCGCCGAGCGCGAGCGGCGAGTCGACCTCGGCGCGGGTCGCCGCGGCGTCGAGCGGACGGGCGTCGCCGCCGAAGCGCCGGATCAGCTCGACCTCCTCGTCGATCTCGGCCACCTGGTAGTCCTCGGTCGCGATCCAGAGCACGCCGTTGCCCTCGAAGCGCGCGTCGATGCCGTGACGCGCGAGCGTCACGCCGAGCGCGGCGAACGACTCGTGCCCGACGCGCTCGAGCTCGCGCAGCTCCTCCTCGGGGTAGCGCGCGAGGCCGTTGCGCAGGCCGTGGGTGAGCGAGTGCTGCGCGAAGCCGCCGTTGCGGCCGCTCGCGCCGAACGCGACGTGCTCGGCCTCGACGAGCACGATCTCGCGGCCGGGGTCGCGCTCCTTCGCGATCAGCGCGGTCCACAGCCCCGTGAAGCCGCCGCCGACGATCGCGAGGTCGCAGTCGAGCTCGCCCGCGACCGGCGGGCACGGCTCCGGCGCGGCGTTCGCGTCCCACCAGTACGGGCGCGGCGCCGCGTCGGCGAAGGAGCTGTCGAAGCGGCCCGTCCTCATGGGCCGCAGAGCTTAGAAGGTCTACGGCACCGTCAGCGTGAGGCTGCTCGGCAGGTCACCGGTCATCGCGAACGCCTGGTCGCCGGAGCCGCTGTAGACGCGCACGCGCAGCTCGTGGCCGGCGGCGAGCGTGCGGTTCACGGTGCCGAGGCCGACGTCGTTCGAGACCCAGCCGAGCCCGAGGATGCCGCCGCTCCAGGTCGTGCTGCCCGAGCCGATCTGCGTGCAGCTCGCACCGCCTGCGGTGCAGTCGTAGAGGTAGCCGTAATCGACGTTGCTGCCGTTGCCGCTGCTCGTCAGGTGGAGGACGACCGGCCCGTCGAGGACGAGGCCGCCGGGGAGCGGGTAGCGCCACGTCTGCGAGCGCTGGGCATCGCCGCTGTCGCTGCCGTTGGAGCCCTTGATCGTGAGGCCCGCGAGCAGGTTGCCGTCGTAGTCCGGCACGAGCCCGAGCAGCGAGTTGGGCTGCGACGCCGTCGACAGATCCCACAGCTCGCTCGTGCTGCCGCTGCCCGTGAGGAACAGGGTGGAGGTGCTGAACGTGGCCGAGACCGTGACCGTCGCGACGGCCGTGGCCGAGAGGCCCGTGCCGAGATCCGTCGCGCGGTAGGTGAACGTGTCCGCTCCCGTGAACCCGAGCGCCGGCGTGTACGTGAACGAGCCGTTCGCACCGAGCACGAGCACCCCGTTGGCGGGAGCGGCGACCGGCGTCGTGTCGACCGTCAGCGCCCCCGAGCCGGTGTCGTTCGCGAGCAGGCCGGGCGCGGGCTGGACGAGCGCCACGCCCTGCGCCGTGACGTAGGCGTCGTCGCCCGCGGTCGGCGGGTCGGGCACGGCCGTGACGGTGATCGTGACGGTGCCGGTGGCGGTATTGCCGTTGCCGTCCGAGGCGGTGTAGCTGAACGTGTCGGTGCCTGCGAAGTGCGCCGCCGGCACGTACGTGAAGCTGCCGCCGGCGCCGTGCGTGACGGCGCCGTCGGCGATCGCGCTGTCGTCGTAGGAGGCGACCGTGAGCGCGTCCGACTCGGGGTCGGTGTCGTTCGCGAGCACGTCGAAGGTCACGCCCGCGACGCTGTTCTCGAGCACGCCGGGGCCGTCCGCGACCGCCGTCGGCGCGCGGTTGACGATCGTCAGGAGCACGGTCTGCGGTGCGCTCGTGTCGACGCCGCCGTTCGCCACGCCGCCGTCGTCGACGGCCCGCACGGTCAGGGTCGCGACGCCGTTGGCACCCGTCGCGGGCGTGAACGTGAGCGTCCCGTTCGCCGCCACCGCCGGCTGCCCGCCGACGGTGAAGAGCGTCGTGTCGCTGCTCGCGACCGTGAAGTGCACGACCTGGCCGGCCTCGTCGGCGGGCCCGCGGGCGATCGCGGTCGCCCAGCCGGCGACGCTGCCGGCGCCGGAGTTCTCGTTCACGGTCTGGGCGGCTCCGGCGCTGAAGGACGGCGCGTCGTTGACGGCTGCGACGACGATCTGGAACGTCTGGGCAGCGCTCGTGTCGCTTCCGCCCCCGTCCGTGCCGCCATCGTCCGCGGCGCGCACGGTGACGGTCGCCGTGCCGGACGCATCGGCGGCCGGCGTGTACGTGAGCGTGCCGTCGGGCGCGATCGCGGGCCGGTGGCCGGCGGCGAAGAGGGCGGCATCGTCGTCGGTGACCGTGAACGTCACGGCCTGCGCGGCCTCGCCGGCCGGACCCGGCGAGATCGCGCCGGCCCAGGCGCCGACCGTCTGCGCGCCCGCGTCCTCGCGCACCGACTGGTCGGCGCCGCGCGTGAAGGACGGCGCGTGATTGACGACCGGCGCGACCGGCACGACCGGCGCGAGCGGGTCGGAC
>DASXXY010000368.1:0-14211 GCA_036502805.1 Gaiellales bacterium
TCGAGGACTCCGCCCCCGGCGCCGCGGCCGCCCGCGCGGCGGGCATGTACGTCGTCGGCGTGCCGTCGGACGGCATCCACGGGCTCGAGGCCGACCTCGTGCTCGGCTCGCTGCTCGACCTCGACCTGGCGGTCCTCGGCCTGTGAGCGCGCCGCGCGTGGTCTGCGCGCCCGACAAGCTGCGCGGGGCGCTGGACGCGTTCGCGGCCGCCGAGGCGCTCGCCGAGGGCGTCCGCCGCGCCGGGGGCGAGCCGCTCGCGTGCGGCCTCGCCGACGGCGGCGAGGGAACGCTCGCCGTCGTCTGCCGCGCCGGCGGGGCCGAGCGCATCGAGCTCGACGCGCACGACGCGCTCGGCCGGCCCGTGCGGGCCGCGATCGGCGACTGCGGCGACGGCACGTACCTGGTCGAGGCGGCCGAGGCCGTGGGCCTCGCGCTGCTCGCGCCGCGCGAGCGCGACCCGCGCCAGACGGGATCCGGCGGCCTCGCCGACCTGCTGCGGGCGGCCGTCGCACGCGGGGCGCGCCACGTGCTCGTCGCGCTCGGCGGCTCCGCGACGGTGGACGGTGGCCTCGGCCTGCTCGCGGGCCTCGGCGCGCACGTGCCGGGCACGACGGGCGAGGCGCTGCTCGGCAAGCTCGACCTCGATCTCGCGCCCGCCCTCGACGCGCTCGAGGGCGCCCGGCTGACCGTGCTGCACGACGTCGACGTGCCGCTCTGCGGTCCCGACGGCGCGGCGGCGCTGTTCGGGCCTCAGAAGGGCCTCAAGCGCAGCGACATCAAGTCCTTCGACGAGGCGCTCGGCCGCCTCGGCGAGGCCTTCGGCAACGACGTCGCGGCGCGTCCCGGCGCGGGTGCGGCCGGCGGCCTGGGCGCGGCCCTGTATGCGCTCGGCGCCGATGCGCGCGCCGGCAGCGACGCCGTGATCGAGCTCGTCGGCCTCCCCGGCATGCTTGCCGGCGCGGCCCTGTGCCTCACGGCCGAGGGCTCGGTCGACCGCCAGAGCGCGCGCGGCAAGACCGTCGCCGGCGTCGTCGAGGCGGCCCGCGCCGCGGGCGTGCCCTGCATCGTCCTCGGCGGCCGCGTCACGAACGAGGCGATCGCGCCGCTGAAAGCGCTCGGCGCGGCCGACGTGCGCGCGATCGGCCCTGCCGGGAGACGCCTGCAGGTGGCGCTGGCGGCAGCCGCGGCCGACCTCGCACGCGCAGCGGAGAAAGCCGTCCGCGAGCTGTGATGCCCGCTCGGCGCTCGAGCGCGCGGCGCGGAGAGGCGGCGCTACGGGATCCGTCGCGCGGCGCTCACGCCCTCAGAGGGCGCTCTGCGCCTCGCGCACGCCTCTCGGCAGCGCGAAGTGCACGTTCTCCTCGATCAGGTGGTGCTCGGCGACCTGCTCGACGCCGCGCTCGCGGAACCAGTCGACGACGCGCTCGACGAGCCACTCGGGCGCTGAGGCGCCGGACGTGATGCCGACGGTCTCGACGCCGTCGAGCCAGCCGTCGAGGATCTGCGACTCGTCGTCGATCAGGTGCGCGGGCACGCCGAGGTCGCGCGTGACGTCGACGAGGCGCTGCGAGTTGGACGAGTTCGCCGAGCCGATCACGAGCACGAGGTCGACCTCGCGCGCGAGCGACTTGACGGCCGCCTGGCGGTTCGTCGTGTCGTAGCAGACGTCGTCCTTCGGCGGCCCGACGATCGTCGGGAAGCGCTGTTGCAGCGCCGCGATGATGTCGGTCGTCTCGTCGACCGAGAGCGTCGTCTGCGTGATGTAGGCGAGCTTCTCGGTGCGCGGCTCGGGTAGCAGCGCGACGTCGCCGAGCGTCTGCACGAGCACGATCTCCTCCGGCGCCTCGCCCATCGTGCCGACGACCTCCTCGTGGCCCGCGTGGCCGATCAGGAAGATCGTGTACCCCTGGCCGGCGAAGCGGCGCGCCTCGTTGTGCACCTTCGTGACGAGCGGGCAGGTGGCGTCGATCGCGCGCAGCTGCCGCAGCGCGGCGTTGCGATGCACCGAGGGTGCGACGCCGTGGGCCGAGAGCACGACGGTCGCACCCTCGGGCACGTCCTCCTCGCTCTCGACGAAGATCGCGCCCTGCTGCTCGAGCCGGCGGACGACGTGGATGTTGTGCACGATCTGCTTGCGCACGTAGATCGGCGGGCCGTGCTGGACGAGCATCTGCTCGACCGTCTCGACGGCGCGCTCGACGCCGGCGCAGTAGCCGCGCGGGCGTGCCAGCAGGAGGCGGGAGGGGCGGGTCGGCGAAGACACCCCTCAAGCCTACCTCTCGATGGCCGGAAACCCGCCCGCAGACGCCGTTTGCGCCCGACCCGCATGGTACGGTGAACCAATCGTGGGGAGCGGTTCATCGTGAGCGACGGGCTGCGCCTGGCCGCGGCGCTCGCTGCCCTGCTCTGTGCCGCGGGGTGCATCCGCCTTGCCTTCGCGCTCGCGCGGGTCACGCGCAAGCGCCGCACCACCGCCGGCGCCGCATTGCTCGTGCTCGCGGGCTCCGTCGCCGTGGTCTCGATCGCGATCGCCGCGGCGCTCGTCCTCGACGCTCCCGTGCTCGTCGCGGTGATCATGGCGGGCGCCATCGCCGCGGGCGTCTCGGCCGCGTTCGCGGTGCCGATCGCCGGCTCGATCCAGGCGCCCGCGAGCCGCACGCCCGCGCCCGGCCGCTCGCTCGACCGCGCGAGCCGCGTGGCCGCCGCGGGCGCGACCGCCGCGAGCCGCGACGAGGTGCTCGACCTGATCGTCGAGGAGGCGCGCTCGCTGCTCTCGGCGCGCGCGGTGCTCGTGCTGCCCGTCGAGGGCGGCGACCGCGCGGCCGTCGAGGCCGCGCTCGCCGAGCACGGCGCCGAGGGCGTGCCGTCGGTCGTCGTGCCGTTCGAGCGCGATGCGGGCACGTCGCTCGCCGCCGTCGGCGCCGAGGTCTCGAACGAGGAGGCCCGCGAGCTGCTGGACGGCCTCGCCGCCGTCGGCCGCAGCGCCCTCGCCGGCGTCACCGCGCGTGCAGGCGCGGCCTCGGCGCGCCGGCTCGACGCCGTCGTCGGCGGCGTCGCGCGCAAGCTCGCGGCGCTGCACGACAGCGGCGCCGTCGCGGCCGCGCTGGCCGCCGAGCTGCGCAGCCGCCTGCCGATCGAGAGCGTGGGGGTGCGCCTCGGCGAGGAGCCCGAGCGCTGGTACCCGGCTCCCGCCGCGCCCGAGGACGACCGCCCGCGCGCCGAGGAGGTGCTCGTCTTCGACGGCTTCGCGCTCGGCACCGTGGCCTACGCGCCGACGCGGCCGCTGACGCTCGACGAGGAGCTGCTCGCCGACCGCGTCGTCGATGCCGGCGCACTCGCGCTCGGCGTCGCCGGCCTGCGCAGCATGGGCCGCCAGCTCGCCGCCGCGCAGGCCGCGCTCGTGCGCGCCGCCGAGTCGCTGGCCGCCGAGCTGCATCCCGACCGCGTGCTGCAGCGCCTCGCCGAGGTCGTGCCGAGCGCGCTGCACGCCGATGCCGCCGCGATCTGGCTCGACGAGCCGGAGCAGGAGCGGCTGCGCGTCACGCACGTGCACGGCCATCCCATCACGCTGCTGGGGGCGACCGTCAACTCGCGCGTGGGCGCCGCCGGCGCCGCGATCACGGGCGGCCGTCCCGTCGTCGAGCTGCACGAGGCCGACGACCCCGCGGTGCACCGCGCGCTCGATGCCGTGCGGCGCGAGCTGGCCGTGCCGCTGCGGCTCGGCGGGCGCGTCCGCGGGGCGCTCGTGATCTCCTCGTACGTCGCGCACCCGGGCTTCTCCGCGGCCGACGTCGAGCTCGGCCAGGCGCTCGCGCGGCTCGCGTCGCTGGCCGTCGAGACGGCCACCGCCTACGATGAGCGCGGCGCCCAGGCGCGCATCGACCGCGCGTCCTCCGAGCTCACCGCCGAGCTCGCGATGGCGCGCAACAGCGACGGCCTGCGCGAGTCGCTGGCGCGCGTGGCGCGTCAGACGCTCGGCGCCGACGCCGCGCGGGTGCGCCTCGCGGCCGAGCTCGAGGACGGCCTCGCGAACACCGGCGCCGCGCCGATCGGGCTGGAGCTGCTGGCGTTGCGCGAGCGGCGCGTCGTCGCCTCGGGCGGCCTCGGCAGCGACTCGCGCGTCTCGCCCGAGGAGCGCCGCCGCGTGCCCGGCGCCGCGCTGCTCGCCGTCCCGATCAGCCACGACGGGGCGCGCTCCGCGGCCGGCGTCGTGACGCTGCTGTGGCGCCGCACGCGCGAGTTCGACGACGCCGACGTGGCGCTCGCCGAGCGCCTCCGCGTGGCTGCGGCCGCCGCGGTGGAGCGCGTCCAGCTCGAGGAGGCCGAGCGCCGCGCGTCGACGACCGCGCGCGAGCTGCAGCGCGTCGGCGCGCTGCTCGCAGCCGACCTCGATCCGCGCGCGGTGCTGCGCCAGATCGTGGCGCAGGCGGTCAGCCTGCTGGGCGCCGACGCCTGCGCCCTGCGCCTGCTGGAGGAGGACGAGCTCGTGCTGCGGGCGGCCGAGGGCGCGCCCGTCGAGAGCCTGGGCGGCGAGCGCCTGCCGGTCAGCGACGTGCTCGCGGCCGAGGTGCTCGCGACCTCGCGCCCGGTCGCGCTCGACGATCTCGCGGCCGACGGCCGGCTCGCGCCCGACGACCCGGTGCTCAAGGCGGGCTTCGCGAGCTGGGCCGGGGCCCCGATCGCGAGCGCCGACGGCGGCGTCCAGGGCATGCTCGCGATCTTCGGGCGGCACCCGCGCAGGCTGCGCGACGACGAGGTCGAGGCGCTCGCCGCATTCGCCAACTCGGCCTCGGTGGCGCTCCGCAACGCGCTCCTCTACGAGGCCGTCGCGAGCGAGAAGGACCGCGTCGCCGCGATCCTCGGTCGCGTCGCCGACGCCATCGTCGCGACCGACGCCGAGGATCGCATCACGCTCTGGAACACGGCGGCGGAGGAGATCACGCAGATCCCCGAGCGCCGCGCGCTCGGCCGCACGCTCGCCGAGCTGCTCACGAGCGAGCTCGGCGACGCCGACCACTCGGCCCACGGCGTGCTCGCCGGCGCGGGCGCGATCGCGACCGAGGTGCGCCTCTCGCGCGCGGGCCAGGAGCTGTGGCTCTCGGTCACCGCCGCCGACATGAGCGGCGCCGACGGCCGACCCGGCCGGGTGCTCGCGATGCGCGACATCTCCGAGGTGCGCGCGCTCGAGCAGCTCAAGAGCGACTTCGTCGCCACCGTCTCGCACGAGCTGCGCACGCCGCTGACGTCGATCTACGGCTTCGCCGAGACGCTGCTGCGCGAGGACGCGAGCTTCGGCGAGGAGGATCGCGCGTCGTTCGTGCGCTACATCGCGAGCGAGGCCGAGCGTCTCAACCGGCTCGTCGACGGCCTGCTCAGCGCGGCGCGCCTCGAGACCGGCGCCGTCGGCCTCACGCTCGCCCCGGTCGACGTCGCCGCCGTCGCGCGCGACGTGGCACCCTGGGCGGGTGGACGCTCCGAGCAGCACAAGCTGGCACTCGTGCTGCCGCCCGGCGGCGCGCTCGCCGAGGCCGACGCCGACCGCGTGCGCCAGGTGCTGATCAACCTGATCGACAACGCCATCAAGTACTCGCCCGACGGCGGCACCGTGACGGTGCGCGTGCGCAAGCGCCGCCGCGTCGTCGAGCTGCGCGTCTCGGACGAGGGCATCGGCATCTCCGAGCGCGACCAGCGCAACCTCTTCCAGAAGTTCTTCCGCGTCGACGCCGCGATGTCGCGCGGCATCCGCGGCATCGGGCTCGGCCTCTACCTCGTGCGCGGCTTCGTGACCGCCATGGGCGGCCGCATCTGGGTCGAGTCGGAGCAGGGCAAGGGCTCGACGTTCGTCGTCGAGCTGCCCGCGAGTGAAGTGCCCGCCGCCGCCGGCCAGCGGCGCGAGGTCGCCTGATGGCCGGGGCGCGCATCCTCGTCGTCGACGACGAGCCGGCGATCCGCCTGCTCTGCCGCGTCAACCTCCAGGCCGACGGCTTCGCCGTGCAGGAGGCGCCCGACGGCGTCGCGGCGCTCGAGATCGCGCGCGCCTGGCACCCCGAGCTCGTCCTGCTCGACGTCATGATGCCCGGCGAGGACGGCTTCGCGGTCGCCGAGCGCATCCGCGACGATCCCTCCCTCACGGGCACGCGCGTGATGTTCCTGACCGCCCGCGCCGACATCGCCGACAACGAGCGCGCCCGCGGCACGGGCGCGGTCGGCCACGTCACGAAGCCGTTCAACCCCTCGTCGCTCGGCGACGAGATCCGCGCCGCCCTCTCCCGGTAGGCGGGCTTGCCGCGAGCGCACCGTCTGGACGCCCTGGAGACGACCCGGCGTCTAGCAAGTGCCGAGCACGTGCGGCGACGCCGCGCCGTCCCCAGGACGCCCAGCCGGCACGCTCACGACAAGCGCAGCGTTTGCTTGCGGGCTTGCCGCGAGCGGCACGCTCACGACAAGCACAGCGTTTGCTTGCGGGCTTGCCGCGGCAAGCGCGGGCGTAGGTGGCTCGCGGCCGCCTTTCACCGCGCCGGGGCGTGCTTCCGAGCGCTCGACGGCACGCTCGCGGAAAGCCCCCCAGACGACCTACCTACGCTCACCCCTGGCCTGCGGTGGATGCCTCGGTGTAGCGTCGCGGTTGTGGAGCCCCGGATGGAGATGTTGACCGCACGCGACGTGGACGAGCTGCTCGCGGAGTGCGTCGAGGAACTGCCGGCGTGGGTGCTGGAACGCCTCGGCGACACGGTCATCCGCGTCGAGGCGATGCCGCGCTCCTGGCCGCTCGAGCCGACGCCGTTCCGCCTCACGATCTACCGCGCTCGGCTGCTCGCGCAGGCCGAGACCCGCGTCGAGCTGCGGCGCCTCGCGCGCGCCGAGCTCCTGCGGCTCGTCGTGGAACGCCTCGAGCTCGAGGCCACGTTGGCCGTAGAGCTCGCCGCCACCTGCCTGTAGGCACACACAGGGCTCGCTCGCGCGTGGCGCGGCGGCCATCGGGGCGGACAGATTCGAACTGCCGGCCACCGCGTCCCAAACGCGGTGCTCTACCAGGCTGAGCTACGCCCCGCTCTCGTCAGGGTACTTGCCCGAGCGCACCGTCTGGCCGCCCTGGGAACGACACGCCGCGCCGCCCCCGGAGCGCGCAGTCGGCACGCCCGCGGCAAGCGCGAGCGTTTGTGACGCAGGCGCTTCGGCGCGCGCGTCAGCGCGCGGGGCTCGCGTAGAGCTGGTCGAGCGTGACCGGCTCGAGGCCCTGGGCGCGCAGGCCCTTGACGATCAGGGGCAGCGCTTGCAGCGTCTGCTCGCGCGCGCCGCCCGCGTCGTGGAGCGCGATGATCTGGCCGTCGCGGGCCGTCAGCGCGCGGCGCACGATCGCCGTCACGCCGGGCAGGCTCCAGTCGCGCGTGTCGATCGAGAACAGCACGCCGACCATGCCCTGCTCGGCGACGGCGCGCGCCGTCGTGCGGTTCCAGAGCCACATCGGCGGGCGGAAGAAGCGCGGGCGCTGGCCGATCGTCCGCTGGAGCTCGTCCTGCGTGCGCCGGATCTGCGCGACTTGGACGGCGAGCCGGAAGCGCGTCATCTTGGGATGCGTCCAGGAGTGGTTGCCGACGACCATGCCCGCCGCGCGCAGCTCGCGCACGATCCCGGGCGACTGCTTGACGTTGCGCCCGATCACGAAGAACGTCGCGTGCGCGTGCAGCGACTGCAGCTCGCGCAGGATCGGCAGCGTGAACGGCCCTGGGCCGTCGTCGAACGTGAGCGCGACGCGGCCCGTGCGCGCGGTCGGCGCGACGCGCTCCACGTACTTCCCGCGCACCGAGAAGATCGGCCCGTCGCCGTGGATCGCGAGCGGCTGCGCGACGCTGCGCGGCGCGGCGGCTGCGAGCTCGGGGTGGACGGCCGCCTGCGCCGGCCCCTGCGTGCCGCCGCCGCCGATCGGGCCGCCCGCCGGCTCCGGCGCACCGCCGCGGCCATGCAGGACGAAGGCCGCGATCGCGATCGCGGCGATCGCGAGCAGCGCGGCGGCGAGCGCCAGCAGCCGCCGGCGCGCGTAGACGGTCACCCGGCGCCGAGCGGCGTCGTGCTGCGGGCCGAGCGCGCGGCGGGCACGCGCTGCGAGGCCAGCTCGAAGCCCGCGTAGATCATCACGAGACCGGCGAGCTGGGCGCCGAGCACGAGGCCGTAGGCGTCGCCGACGCGCGTCAGCGTGCCGCTGCTCGCGACGACGAGCACGCCGAAGCCGACGAGCAGGTTGGCGCCGAAGCGCTCGCGCCGTCGCAGCGAGCGCACGATGCCGGCGAGCAGCGCGAGCGTGCCGAACGTGTTGAGCGCGATCGCGTAGATGAACGCGAGCCCGGTGAGCGCCGCGTTCGGCGGCGGGCGCAGCCCGCCGTGCGCGAGCTGGGCGGCGTCGACGCCGGCGCCGAGCACGCCGATGGCGGCCGCCACGGCCGTCGCCACGACGGCGCCGCTGACGACGAGCGCGAGCTCGCGCCGGGCGTGCAGCCACGTCGCACCGAGCCCCAGGAAGCCGACCGCGAGCACGCCGCCCGCGAGGTAGTAGACGCGGAACGTCACCGGCGACCAGCCGTACGAGGCGCCGTAGGCCTCGGCCGCCGCGCCGCCGGCGAAGCAGGCGAAGCCGAGCGCCCAGAACGCGCGATGGGCGGCCGGGCGCGCGAGCGCGCCGCCGCCGAGGCGCGCGGCGAACGCGGCCGCGATCAGCGCGGTGGCGACCGGAATCGAGGTCGCGCCGAACGCGACTGCCACGGGCACGGGCGACACGCAGAGAGCATACGTCGCGCGCGGGCTTGCCACCGCTGCGGCAGGCGTGCCGTAGCGTGCGCGTTCGTGCCCGCTCTCGACCACCTCTTCTTCGGCCCGAACGAGGCGCTCTACGGCGTCGCGGGCGGTCCGCCGGACGCCCGCCGGAGCGTGCTCGTCGTCTCGCCTCCGGGCGTCGATGCCGTGCGCGCCCGCCGCGTGCTCTTCCGCCTCGTGCGGGCGCTCGCTGCCGCCGGTCACGGCGCGCTGCTGCTCGACCCGCGCGGCAGCGGCGAGAGCGCGCAGGCGTTCGAGGAGACGTCGCTCGCGACCCACGTCGCCGACATCCGCGACGGCCTGCACGAGCTCGCGCGGCGCTTCCCCGAGGCGCACCAGCGCGTGATCGCCGTGCGCTACGGCGCGATCCCGGCGCTCGCCGCGGTGCAGCCGCCCGCCGCCGATGCGCTGCTCCTGGTCGACCCCTGCCTCGACGTGCGCGCGGCGCTGCGCCAGGACCTGCGCGGCGAGCTCGCGAAGCGCATGCGCCGCAGCGGCGACGAGGACGACGGCGAGGGCGACGGCGAGGATCGCGACGCGCTCGTCGCGCGGCTCGACGCGGGACAGCCGATCGTGCTCGACGGCGAGCGCTTCCCGCCCGCGCTGTGGCGCGGTCTGAACGGCAGTCAGCCCGCCGCGCTGCTCGCGATCTGGGGCGACGGCGCGACCGTCCTGCGCAGCGGCCGCGACACGTTCGTGCCGTTCCACCGCCAGCTGCCACAGGCGCGCGTGACGGTCGAGGAGCCGGCCTTCGAGTCGGCCGCCCTGGCCTGGGCGCGCGCATGAGCCTGCGCGCCTTCGTCGTGACCGCCGCCGACGGCGCCGAGATCGTGTGCACCGCGCACGAGCCCGCCGGGCCGGCGCGCAGCACGATCCTGATCGCGCCCAACGGGCCGCTGCCGCGCGCCGGGCCCTTCCGCTCGATGACGCGTCTCGCCGACCTGCTCTGCCGTGCGGGGCACCGCGTCGTGCGCGCCGACCTGCGCGGCTTCGGCGAGGCCGGCGCCGACGTGCCGGAGGCCACGATCCACGAGCACTACCGCTCGATCGAGCGCGGCCTGCACGTCGACGACCTGCTCGCGGTGGCGGCCGTCCTCGAGGACGACGCGCCGCTCGTGCTCTTCGGCAGCTGCGGCGGCGCCGTCACGGTCGTGCGGGCCGCCGAGCGCGAGCCCGCCGTGCGCGCCGTGCTCGCCTACGCGCTGCCGGTCGTGCTGACCGGCGGGCGCGGCGCCGAGCTGACGGGCAAGCACGGGCCCCTGCGCGGCCTCTCGATGGCCCGCCTCGGCCTCGGCGAGTCGATCGTGCGCGGCTCGCGCGGGCGCGTCATGCCGGGCGGCCTCGCGCCCTGGCTGAACGCGCGCGTCGTGCGCGCGCTGCGGAGCCTCGCCGGAGAGCGGCCGGTGCTGCTGCTGTTCGGCGGCGAGGACGACGTGCAGGCGCATCTCGCGCGCTACCGCCTCGACCGGCTCGCGGGCGTCGAGATCGACGAGCTGCCGGGCATCGGCCATCACTTCGACGATCCCGAGGACGTCGAGCGCGTGGCGGCGGCGATGGACGCGTGGCTACGCGGTCAGGAGCTCGCGGCCTGACGCCGTCTCAGGAGTAGACGTCGACGCCGTGCGCCTCCTGGATGATGTTGCCGCCGTCGACGACGAGGGTCTGGCCGGTGATGTACGCGGCCTCCTCGCAGGCCAGGAAGGCGACCGCCGCTGCGACCTCGCGCGCCGTGCCGGCGCGCCCGACGGGCGTCGTGTTCCCTGCGACGAGCTCGCGCTCGGTCGACGACGCGGTCGCGATCCAGCCGGGCTGCACGGAGTTGGCCGTGACGCCGGCGCGCCCGGTGTCGTGCGCGAGCGCGCGCATCATCCCGTCGACTCCGGCCTTCGCGGTCGCGTAGCCGGTCGACCCCGGCGTCGTCACGAGCGGCCCCGTGACCGACGAGACCATGACGATGCGCCCGTAGCCGCGCTCGAGCATGCCCGGAAGCGCCGCCTGCGTGACGTGGAAGGCGGTCAGGAGGTTGAGCTCGAGGTCGTGGCGGAACGAGTCGAGCGGCAGCTGCGCGAAGTGCGCATCCTCGACCTCGACGCCGGTCTGCGCGAGCCCCGCGTTGTTGACGAGGATGGCGAGCGGGCCGTTCGCGGCCTCGGCTGCGGCGACGAGCGCACGCGCCTGGGCGGGATCGGTGAGGTCGGCGACGTGGGCGTGCACGGCGCCCGCGCCCTCGGTGCGGAGCTCGGCGGCGCGCGTCTCGATGCGGTCGGTCGTCGAGGTGATCGTCACGGCGGCGCCGAGCTCGCGCAGCAGGCGTGCGCAGGCGAAGCCGATGCCGACGTCGCTGCCACAGCCCGTCACGAGCGCGGTGCGGCCATCCAGGCGGAGCGGGCTGAGAGTGTTCACGGCCTCGGATGATGCCGCATGCGGCGGTCGGCTACGTTCCTCGGCACACGTCGAGCGGAGAGGCGAGCAGTGAACTGGGAGGTCTTCATCACCTGCGCGGTGACCGGCGCGGGTGACACAACGGGCAAATCGCAACGCGTGCCCGTCACGCCGGAGGCGATCGCCGATTCCGCGATCGAGGCCGCACGCGCCGGCGCGGCGATCGCGCACCTGCACGTGCGCGACCCGGCGACGGGGCGCGGCTCCCGCGAGCTCGCGCTCTACCGCGAGGTCGTCGAGCGCGTGCGCGCCGCCGACGTCGACGTGATCATCAACCTGACCGCCGGCATGGGGGGCGACCTCGTGCTCGGCGGCGACGAGGCGCCGCTGCCGCTCGACGCCTCCGGCACCGACATGGCGGGCGCGACGGAGCGGATCGCGCACGTCCGCGAGCTGCTGCCCGAGATCTGCACGCTCGACTGCGGCTCGATGAACTTCGCCGCCGGCGGCGACTACGTGATGACGAACACCCCGGCCGTGCTGCGCGCGATGGCGCGCGGCGTGCAGGCGCTCGGCGTGCGGCCCGAGCTCGAGGTCTTCGACACCGGCCACCTCGTGATGGTCAAGGAGCTGATCGCGGAGGGCCTGATCGACGCCCCGGCGCTGATCCAGCTCTGCACGGGGATCCCGTACGGCGCGCCGAGCGACATCCAGACGCTCATGGCGATGGTCAATCAGCTGCCCGAAGGCGCCGTCTTCTCGGCCTTCTCGATCGGCCGCCTGCAGCTGCCGTTCGTCGCGGCGGCCGTGCTCGCGGGCGGCAACGTGCGCGTCGGCCTCGAGGACAACATCTACCTCTCGCGCGGCGTGCTGGCCGGCAACGGCGAGCTCGTCGAGCGTGCGGTGCGCATCCTCGACGCCATGAACGTGCGCGTGCTCGGGCCCGAGGAGACGCGCGAGCGTCTCGGGCTGACGCGGCGCTGATCCGCACGGCGCGTCCTCACGTGGCGCGCCGGCGGGCGCCGTAGGCGCGCCGGCCCGAGAGCGCGTCGAGCGTGATCCCGTAGACGTCGGCGAGGCGCGCCGCGGCGTCGACGCGGATCACGCCCGAGCGCTCCCAGCCCCTCAGGCGCGCGACCGTGATCACGAGCCCGTGCTCGGCCAGCTTCGCGACGACCTGGTGCTCGTTCATGCCGGTGCGCGCGCGGGCGCCGCGCAGGGCCTCCGCGACCGCCGCGAGCGCCGGGTCCGGCCGCGGCGGCGCGAGGGCGGAGCCGCCGGGCGCGGCTGCGAGCGCCTCGCGCGCCGCGCGCGCCCCTGTCGCCGGGACGACGATCGGATGCACCGGAGCTCGCAGCTGCGGCGGCCGGCTCAGAGGCGCGCCACCGCCGCGTCGCCGGTCGCCGTGAGATCCTCGATCTGCGCGCTGCCGGCGTAGGACTTGAGCTGGAACGCCGCGCGCTGCGCGCCCTGCTGCGACGCGTAGATGTCGCTCCAGAACAGCAGCTCCTCGTGCGGCAGCGCCCAGACGTGCACGCGATAGCCGCCCGAGGCGCGGTCGATCGTGATGCGCATGCCGGGTGTGGGGGTTCCTTGCATGAGAGGAGGTACCCGTCTCACGCGCCCTCCCGTCCCCCGATCGGGGGATCCGAGCCGGACCGGCTCGGAAGCGGGCGAAGGGAATCGAACCCTCATCAGTGGCTTGGAAGGCCGCCGCTCTACCATTGAGCTACGCCCGCACGACGCTCGTGCGGACGATAGCGCTCTCCCGGCAGGTGACGTACGAGGCGCCCGATCCGGCGCCCCCAGAACGCCGGACCGGGCCTCGTACGGCGGCCGTTAGGCCGCCGTGTCCTCGACCGACGACAGTGCGTCGGGCAATGCTGGGTGGATCGTCATGGTCGGTGTGCGGCTGTCCGCAACCGGGATGCGCATCTGCGTCGTCTCCCCGTCGCGGAGGTGCGCCAGCAGGGTCAGTGTAAAACGTTGCGGGCCGACGGGTGAGTCGACCTGCAAATAGAACGCGTTCCGGCTCAGTGCCACGCGGTGTGTCACGCCGCGGACGGCCAGCGTGACGGAGGTCACCTCGTCGGCGGCGACGCCGTACACGCGGAATCCCCGCGCGACCCGGTCGGCGGTCGGGTCGAGCGGTCGCCCGGACGTCAGCCCTGCCTTCGTGAAGCAGCCGCCGGCCGTCCCGCTGAACCCGAAGCAGAACCTGCCGCTGCGCGTCCTGTAGGCCTCGACCCTCTGCCGGCCGACGAGCCAGGAGCGCTCGCTCTCACCGTCGCTCGAGCGGGCGCCGAGCGAGCCCGAGAGCTTGTCGACCGCTCCCGGGGGCGCGGCCACCCGGTCGTCGCGCAGTACCGAGAGATTGTGGTCGACGCCGCGCAGCGTTCCCACGCGAGCGACCGACCCCGCGGCCACGAGCACGAGCGGCGCGACGACGACGGCCAGCACGACGCTCCGGCGCCGGCGTCGCCGCCTGCGCGTGGCCTGCGTGGCGGCGGCACCGACGAGCGTCGTCTCGAGCCGCGCGAGGCGCTCCAGTTCGAGGCTCACTCGACGGCCCCGTGGAAGCGCTCGGTGAGCCGTCGCATGCCGCGCGACGCGTGCTGCCGGGCCGCGGCGGCCGTGCACCCGAGCCGCGTCGCGATCTCGTCGTAGCTCGCCTCGTCCTCGATGCGCAGCCGCAGCACGTCCTGCTGCGCGGTCGGCAGCGCCCCCAGCTCGTCGGCGAGGCGCTCGCGCGAGGCCTCGGCGTCCGCGCGCGCGACGACCGAGTCGTCGTCGGCGTGCGAGCGGGTCGCCTCGAGGATGCCGAGCCGCCGTCGCGCGCGATCCTCGATGCGGCGCTCGCGCTCGTACTGCAGGAAGAGCGAGTGCGCGATCGCATAGATCCAGGCGCGCCCGGACTCGACGCGGACGCCGCGGAAGCGGCCGATCGACTGCAGCGCGCGGGCGAACGTCTCGGCGGTGAGGTCGAGCGCGACGTCAGGGTCGCCGCAGGCGCTCAGCAGC
>DASXXY010000369.1:0-2107 GCA_036502805.1 Gaiellales bacterium
ACTCGGCGGCGCGGCGCAGCTGGCGGCAGGTGTCGCCGGCGCGCGAGAGGCCGTCCGAGGGCACGTGGTAGGCGGACAGGACGACGTCCCGGTCGAGCACGGGAATCCGCTCGGCAGCCTCCGCAGGCGAGATGATCGAGCCGGCGAGGCCGTACGACAGCGCGTAGTTGCGCCGCCGCTCGAGCTCGGCGACGCGCGCCGGCGTCGTCGCGACCTCGACCGAGCCGACCTCGAGCCAGCTCGGGCCCTCGGGGCCGTCGAGCGTCCGGTAGAGCCCGGTCGACCACTGCGCCAGCTTGCACATGAGCCGCGAGCCGTTCGTCTGGAACACGAGCCCGGGGGCGTGGAACGACGAGCCTCCGGTGTTCTCGAGCGGGCCCTGGTCGACGACCACGACGTTCTTCACGCCGGCGAGCGTCAGCCAGTGGGCTGCCGAGCTCCCGACGATCCCTGCGCCGATGATGACGACGTCAGCCCGCTGCTTCATCCCTGCTCCTTTGGGTCGCGCGCCACCGCCAGCGCGGCGGCCGAGCGCGTGTCCATGATCGCAGCCGAGAGCCCCGCCGCGCGCGCCTCGGCCAGAAACGCGGCCTGCTCGGCCCCGCGGCCGTAGCCGAGGTTCGAGAGCCCGAGCACGCTGCCGACCCCGAGCTCGGCACGGATCGCGCGGATCGTCTCGAGCGTCGTCCGGCCGCGCGAGGGATCGGTCGCGAGCGGCAGCGCGAGCGCGTCGACGACGACGTCGTCACGGGCGATCCCGTGCGCCTCGGCGGCCTCGAGGATGCGCCGGGCGAGCCCGAGCCGCTCCGCGGCGGTCGCCGGGATCCGGCCGTCGTAGGGCAGCGCGATCACGGCGGCGCCGTGCCGGCGGACGAGCGCGAGCACCGCGTGCATCTGCTCGGGCTCGGCGCTCGCGGAGTTGACGAGCGCCCTGCCCTCGTACACGGCGAGCGCGGCTGCGAGCGCCTCGGGGTCCGCCGAGTCGAGGCTGAACGGCAGGGCGGTCGTCCGCCGGGCCTGCAGCACCGCCTCGGCAGGCTCCGGCCCGAGCTGCAGGTCGAGCGCGTCCGCCGTGTCATCGGCCCGCTCGCCGATCACGCAGAACGGCAGGCCGTCACCGAGCTCGATGGTCCGCGACGGCGAGGAGATCGTCGTCAACGACGGCGGGCCTCGGCGGCGATGCCCGCGAGCGCCTCGGCGCCGCCGCCGAGCGGCATCAGGTGCAGCCCGGCGACGCCCGGCAGCGCGAGCAGCTCGTGGCACAGCTCGCGCGTGTAGGCGACGCCGTCGCCGCGCTCGGCGACCTCGGCGACGCCCTCGGCGGCCTGCGCCCCGAAGCCGACGAGGCGCGCGACGAACGCCGCGGAGTGCGGGATCACGACGCCCGGCAGGAACGCGGCGCGCTCGCACAGCCCCGCCTCGCGGAGCGGCGCGAGCCAGTCGGCGAAGTGGGCGAGGTCGAGCACGATCTGCGTCTGCACGAAGGTCGCGCCTGCGTCGAGCTTCGCCGCGAGCACCTCGCGCGTCGTCCGGCCGGGCGTCGCCGCGGCGCCGACGAGCAGCTGCGCGGGCGGGTCGAGCGCGAGGCCGTCGGGCGTGCGGCCCGCGCCGAGCTCGCGGATCAGAGCGACCAGGCCTGCAGAGTCGATCTCACGTACCTCGGTCGCGTGGACGTCTTCGGGCACGGGATCGCCGTACAGCGGCAGCACGGCCTCGACGCCGAGCGCGGCGGCGCCGATCGCATCGGCGGCGAGCGCCAGGCGGTTGCGGTCGCGCACCACCATCTGCAGGATCGGCCGGCCGCCGGCCTGGACGACGAGCGCGGCCGCCGCGAGCGCCGACATGCGCGTGCGGGCCTGCGGCAGGTCGGGGATGTTGAGCGCGTCCGCGAACCCGAGCGCTGCCACCTGCTCGCGCACGTCCTCCGCGTCGGCGCCGCGCGGCGGCACGAGCTCGGAGGTGATCACGGGTCGTCCCGAGACGAGCCGCTCGCGGAGCGTGCCGTGCGGCGTCACGGGGCCGACTGTACCGTCCTCGCATGGACGAGCTCGCACCCGGCCTCTGGCGCTGGACACGACGGCATCCCGAGTGGCACTCCGACCAGGGC
>DASXXY010000370.1:0-3746 GCA_036502805.1 Gaiellales bacterium
ATCGAGCACGGGTCACGCTCGCGACTCGCACGAGCTTCGCGGGCGTGCACGCTGGGTTTCAGACCCCGATCGTGCACGAGTCGCCGCGCGCGTCGCCGCAGCTTCGCGCAGCAACGTCAGCTGAGGCACGAACCGTCGCCGGCGGCGCGCCTCGAAACGCAGAGCACCATGACCGGCCACCGCAACCACCAGCCGGCGAGTCGGCCTCCGCGGCCCCCGCTGCCCCTCCTGCTACCCTCCCTCCGCGGCGCGCCCTGCGCCTCACGCCAGTCCCTTTAAAGCCGCGGCCAGAGAGCCCGGAAAGGAGCTGTACGAGTGTCGACCCCTGCCTCCACGGCGCCGACGGTGCTGCTCGATGCCGAGCAGATCGGGCGCACGCTCCGCCGCATGGCGCACGAGATCGTCGAGCGCGAGGGCGAGTCGCTCGACCGCCTCGCGCTCGTCGGCATCTACACCCGCGGCGTCACCCTGGCGCGCCGGCTCGCGGCGCTGCTCGAGGAGATCGCCGGCGTCGAGGTGCCGGTCGGCGCGCTCGACATCACGTTCTACCGCGACGACATGGGCCCGCGCAGCGGCGAGACGCGCGCGCACCCGCAGCCGGTCGTGAAGGCGTCCTCGCTCGACTTCCCGCTCGACGGCGCGACCGTCGTGATCGTCGACGACGTGCTCTACACCGGGAGGACGGTGCGGGCCGCGATCGAGGCGGTCTTCGACTACGGCCGGCCCGCTCGCGTGCGCCTCGCGGTGCTCTGCGACCGCGGCCACCGCGAGCTCCCGATCCGCGCCGACGTGGTCGGCAAGAACCTGCCGACGTCGCGCTCCGAGCGCGTGCACGTGCACCTCGGCGAGGACGACGCCGCCGACGAGGTCGTGCTCGAGCGAGGTGGGGCATGACCGCCGCGCTGCTCGAGCCCGCGCTCGCCGTCAACCCCGGCAGACGCCACCTGCTCTCGAGCGAGGATCTCGACCGCGCGGCCGTCGAGCACCTGCTGGAGCTCGCCGCGAGCTTCGAGGCTGTCGCCGAGCGCGAGGTCAAGAAGCTGCCGACGCTGCGCGGCCGAACCGTGCTGAGCGTCTTCTTCGAGGCCTCGACGCGCACGGCCTCCTCGTTCGAGCTGGCCGCCAAGCGGCTCTCCGCCGACACCATCTCGCTCAAGGCGAGCGGGTCGTCCGTCGAGAAGGGCGAGACGCTCAAGGACACGCTGCTGACGCTCGACGCCTACGGCCCCGACGTCGTCGTGATCCGCCACGCGCAGGTCGGCGCCGCGGCGCTCGCGACGCGCTACACGCGCGCCGCGGTCGTCAACGCCGGCGACGGCGCGCATCAGCACCCCACGCAGAGCCTGCTCGACCTCTACGCCATGCGCGCGGCGCTCGGGCGCGTCGAGGGCGTGCACGTCGCGATCGTCGGCGACGTCCTGCACTCGCGCGTTGCGCGCTCCAACCTGGCGCTGCTGCTGGCCTGCGGAGCGCACGTCACGCTCGTCGGCCCGCCGTCGCTGATCCCGCGTGGGATCGAGGCGACCGGCGTGGCGGTCTCGCACGACATCGCCGACATCGCGAGCGCGGACGTCGTCTACGTCCTGCGCATGCAGCGCGAGCGGATGCTGCCCGGCGAGGCCTACGTGCCGAGCCTGCGCGAGTACACGCTGCGCTACGGCGTCGACTCGTCGCGCCTCCGGCCCGGGCAGGTCGTCATGCACCCCGGCCCGATGAACCGGGGCGTTGAGATCAGCGACGAGGTCGCCGACTCCGCCGCCTCGCTCGTGACGCGCCAGGTGCGCGCCGGGCTCGTCGTGCGGATGGCCGTGCTCTACGACCTGCTCGCCGGCGGAGAGGCGGCGGCGTGAGCGGGCGCGAGGCCGGACGGCTCGTGCAGGCGCCCGCGCCGGCGGCGAGCGTGCTCGTGCGCGACGCCCGCGTGCTCGACCCGGGCGAGGGCATCGATGCGCGGCTCGACGTGCTCGTGCGCGACGGCCGCATCGCCGCGCTCGGCGAGGCGATCGAGGTGCCGCCGCACACCGAGGTCGTGGAGGCGGACGGCTGCACGCTGCTGCCCGCGTTCATCGATCCGCACGTGCACCTGCGCACGCCCGGGCAGGAGCACAAGGAGGATCTCGCGACCGGCACCGCCGCAGCTGCCGCCGGCGGCTACTGCAGCGTGCTCGCGATGCCGAACACCGACCCGGTCGTCGACACGCCGCAGGTGCTCGACTCGCTGCACGAGCGCGCCGCGCTGGATGCCCGCGTGCGCGTCGGCTTCCTCGCGGCGATCTCCGCGGGGCTGCTCGGGGAGCAGCTCGCGCCGCTCGGCGAGCTCGCCGAGCACGGCGCCTGCGGCTACTCCGACGACGGCCGCCCGGTGCTCTCGGCCTCGCTCCTGCGGCGCGCGCTGCAGTACGCCGCGACCACCGGCCGCGTGCTCTCGCTGCACTGCGAGGACACGTCGCTCTCGCGCGCGGCCGACATGCACGAGGGCGCGGTGTGCGCGCGCCTCGGACTCGTCGGCTACCCCTCGATCGCCGAGTCGACGATGATCGGCCGCGACCTGCGGATCGCGCGCTACGAGAGCCGCCCGCTGCACATCTGCCACCTGCACGTGGCCGAGTCGGTCGAGGAGGTGCGCTTGGCGCGGGCCTGGGGCGTCGACGTCTCGGCCGAGGCCTCGCCGCATCACCTGCTGCTGACGGACGAGGAGGTGCTCTCGCTGGACGCCGCGCGCTTCAAGATGAGCCCGCCCCTGGCCGCCGAGCCGCACCGCCAGGCGCTCGTCGAGGGCCTGCGCGACGGCACGATCGACTGCATCGCGACCGATCACGCGCCACACCACCCGGCCGAGAAGGAGGTTCCCTTCCCGGCCGCGCCGAACGGCGTGATCGGGCTCGAGACCGCCTTCCCGGCGCTCGTGGCCGGGCTCGTCGAGCCCGGCATCGTGCCGCTCGCCCTGATCGTCGAGCGCATGACCGCAGGGCCCGCGCGAGCGTTCGGGCTGCAGCGGCCGCGCATCGCGGTCGGCGCCGAGGCCGACCTCGCGCTGTGGGACCTGCGCGAGCGCTGGGTCGTGAGCGAGGCCGACCTGCACTCGCGCAGCCGCAACTGCGCCTTCCTCGGCCGCGAGCTGCAGGGCCGCTGCCTGCTCACGCTGGCCGGCGGCCGTACCGCCCACACCCGGAAGGCGGTGGCGGCATGAGCGACGTGGGCCTGTACCTCGCGGACGGCACGTTCTGGCCCGGCAGCAGCGTCGGCGCGCCCGGCGCCGCCGTCGGCGAGGCCGTCTTCACGACCGCCATGACCGGCTACCAGGAGGCGCTCACGGATCCGAGCTTCGCGCGCCAGATCCTCGCCTTCACGGCGCCGATGATCGGCAACTACGGCGTCGAGGACGACGTCTCCGAGTCGCGCCGCGTGCAGCCCACCGCCCTGATCTGCCACGAGGCGCGCAACTACGCGCCGAACGGCCGCCAGGGCCTGCTCGACTGGCTGCGCGAGGGCGGCATCGTCGCGCTCTCGGGCCTCGACACGCGCGCGCTCGTGCGCCACCTGCGCGACCGCGGCGCGATGCTCGCCGTGGCCTGCGGCGAGGGCGTGACGCGGGAGGAGGCGCTCGCGCAGCTGGAGTCGGAGCCGCCGATGGCCGGGCGCCTGCTCGCCGACGAGGTCTCGGGCCAGCTCGACGGCGTGCCGCCCGCCGACCCCCGCTGCCACGTCGTCGTGCTCGACTACGGCGCCAAGGCCTCGATCGTGCG
>DASXXY010000371.1:0-4707 GCA_036502805.1 Gaiellales bacterium
CAGGTCAGCCGCGAGGGGAACCCGGGTGCGCGGAGATCGGTGCCGAGGGCGTCCTCCAGCAGCTTCACCACCTGGCTCGACTGCGCGCCGCCGCCGTAGGCCTCGCGCGCGCGTGTGAAGCTCTGCGTGACGAGCTCGGCCAGCTCGAGCGGCACGCCGTGCCGCTCGCCGAGCGCGAGCGCGAAGCCGAGGTCCTTCAGCGCCAGATCCATCGTGAAGCCGATGTCGTACGACCCGTTGAGGATCACCTGGCTCTCGGTCTCGTGCACGAACGAGGTGCCGGAGCTCGCGCGGATCGCGTCGTAGGCCGTCGCGAGGTCGACGCCGCCGCGTCGCGCGAGCATCAGGGCCTCGCCCACGGCGACGAGGTTGACGAACGCGAGCATGTTCGTGATCACCTTGACGAGCGAGGCCTGGCCGAGCGCGCCGACGTGGATGATCTCGCCGCCGATCGCACCGAGCAGGTCGCGGTGGGCGGCGAAGACGGCCTCGTCGCCGCCCGCGATGACCGTGATCTCGCCGGCCGCGGCACGGTGCACGCCGCCGGTCACCGGGCATTCGAGCGTCGCGATGCCGCGCTCGGCGAGCAGCGCCGCGAGGCGCAGCAGCTCGTGCGGGTCGTTCGTGCTCATGTCGATCCAGGTGCCGCCGCGGCGTAGGCCCGCGGCGATGCCGTCCGGGCCGGCGACGACGTCGCTCACGGCCTGCGACGACGGCAGGCATGTGATCACGCAGTCGGCCGTCGCGGCGACGGCGCGCGGAGAGGGCGCCGCGGTCGCGCCGGCCGCGACGAGGACGGCGACCGCGGCTGCGTCGCGGTCGTGCACGACGAGCGGGTGCCCCGCGGCGGCGACGCGGGCCGCGAGCTGGCGGCCGAGGCTGCCGAGCCCGACGAAGCCGACGTTCACGGCGCGCCGGCCGGGCCGGGGTACTCGCCGGGCAGCGCCTCGAGGTGCAGGTGCGCGTCGTCGTAGGGGTGCGCCAGCGCGACGGCCTCGTCCAGCTCGATGCCGAGGCCGGGCGCGTCCGGTGGGATCACGTGGCCGTCCTCCCAGCGGATCGGCGCCTGCAGCAGGTCGGCGTGGATGCCGTCCCAGCGACCGATGCCCTCGAGCACGAGGAAGTTCGTCGTGCAGGTCGCGAGCTGGACGTTCGCCGCGCCGAGCACCGGCCCGCTGTAGAGATGCGGCGCGATCTGGGCGTAGTGGCACTCGGCGAGCGCAGCGATCTTCCGGCCCTCGAGCAGGCCGCCGCAGCGTCCGAGGTTGGGCTGGAGGATCGCCGCGGCGCCGGCCGCGAGCACGCGCGCGAACTCGTGCTTGGTCGTCAGCCGCTCGCCGGTGGCGATCGGGATCGACGTCGCGCGCGCGACGCGCGCCATCTCCTCCGGCGCCTCCGGCGGCGTCGGCTCCTCGAACCAGAGCGGGTCGAAGCGCTCGAGCCGCCGCGCGAGGCGGATCGCGCCGGCCGGCGTGAACTGCCCGTGCGTGCCGAACAGCAGGTCGACGCCGGGGCCGACGGCCTCCCGCACCTGGGCGACGTAGCGCTCGCAGCGGTCGAGGTCGGCGAGCGACGGCTGGCGCGGGTCGAACGCGGCGTACGCGCCGGCGGGGTCGAACTTGATCGCCGTGAAGCCGAGCGCGGCGTACTCGCCCGCCCGCTCGGCGCCGAGGTCGGGATCGAGGTAGGCATCGGCCGCGTCGCCCGGCTCGGCGTAGAGATAGCTGTAGCTGCGCAGCCGCTCGCGCACGCGGCCGCCGAGCAGCTCGTAGATCGGCTTGCCGACGGCCTTGCCGGCGATGTCCCACATCGCGATCTCGATGCCGGAGAGCACGCCGACGAGCGTCGGGTCGGGCCGCAGCGCATAGCCGGAGGCATAGACGTCGCGCCAGGTCGCCTCGATGTGGAACGGATCGCGGCCGACGACGTGGCGCTCGACGACGTCCTCGATCATCCGGGCGACGAGCTGCGGCGAGACGGTGGCGACGTAGGCCTCGCCGAGTCCCTCGATGCCGGCGTCCGTCGTGAGCTTGAGCAGGATGAAGTAGCGGCCGCCGTAGCCGGGCGTCGGATTGCCGACGACGAACGTGCGGACGCCTGTCACCTTCATCGCCGGAACACAACCACATCGGCCGCCGCGAGGCTCGCGACTCCGCCGCTCATGCAATAGGAGATCAGATACGATCCACTCGCGCCGCGACCCACGGCGGCGGTGGCGACCACGGTTCCGGAGGAGCGCACGTGCGTGAGGCGAGCATCGGTCCGACGCCCGACCGGCGCGCGGGGCCACTGCTCGCCGTGCTCGTGCTGGCAGGCGGCGGCTACTCGCTCGTGCAGTCGCTGGTCGTGCCCGCGCTGCCGACGCTGCAGCTGCGCCTGCACACGTCGCAGACCGGCGCCGCCTGGATCTTCACGGCGTTCCTGCTGGCGGCGGCCGTCGCGACGCCGCTCGCGGGCAGGCTCGGCGACATGTACGGCCGCCGGCGGATCCTGCTCTGGACGCTCGCCGGCCTCTCGGCTGGCATCCTCGTCGCCGCGCTCACCTCGTCGCTCGTCGTGATGATCGCCGCGCGCGCACTGCAGGGCCTCGGCGGCGCGATCTTCCCGCTCGCGTTCGGCATCATCCGCGACGAGCTGGACGCCGACGACGTCGCCCGCGGCACGGCCTGGATGTCGGCCATCCTCGGCGCCGGCGGCGTGCTCGGCATCGTGCTCGCGGGCCCGATCCTCGACCACCTCTCCTACCACTGGCTGTTCTGGATCCCGCTCGCCGTCACGGTCGGCAGCACGGCCGCGGCGTTCCGCGTCGTGCCCGACCGCCGCGCCGAGCGCAGCGGCGACGTCAGCTGGCTGTCGGCGGCGCTGCTCGGAGGCTGGCTGATCTGCCTGCTGCTCGGCGTCAGCGAGGGGCCGTCCTGGGGGTGGTCGTCGGTGCGCGTGATCGGCCTCTTCGCCGGCGCGCTCGCGCTCGCGCTGACCTGGTTCGCCGCCGAGGGGAGGGCGGCGACGCCGCTCGTCGACCTCGCCCTCCTGCGCGGCCGCGGCATCTGGACGACGAACGTCGTCGCGGTGCTCGCCGGCTGGGGCATGTACAGCGGCTTCGTGCTCCTGCCCGAGCAGGTCGAGGCGCCGGCGAGCGCGGGCGGCTTCGGCGCCTCCGTCGCGCGGGCCGGGCTGTACCTCGTCCCGTGGACGGCGGCCGTCGCGCTCGCCAGCGCCGCGAGCGGCCGCCTCTCGGCGCTCTTCGGCTCGCGCGTGCCGCTGATCGTCGGCTGCGTCGTGAGCACCGCCGGCTTCGCGTGGCTGCTGGGCGAGAACGATCGCCCGTGGCAGATCCTCGTCGCGTCGACGGCGCTCGGAGCGGGCACCGGCTTCGCGTTCGCGTCGATGGTCAACCTCGTGATCGAGAGCGTCGGCGCCGAGCACACGGGCGTCGCGACGGGCGTCAACATCCTCATGCGCACGGTCGGCGGCGCGCTCGGGACGCAGGTCGCCGCGAGCGTGCTCGCCGCGACGGTCACGGCGGGCGGCGTGGCGACCCGGCGCGGCTTCGAGATCGCGTTCGGGGTCGCGGCCGTGATGCTCGCGCTCGCGACGCTGGCGGCGCTGGCGGCGCCCCGCGCCAGCCGGGCACGGCAACGTTCGGGTCGGATGGTCGCGCCACAGGCCGCCGAACAGCACCCATGAGAAAGGCTCCGTGATGGATCAGGTACGCCTCGGCGAGAGCGGGCTCCACGTCTCCCGCGTGTGTCTCGGGATGATGACCTACGGCTCGTCCGAGTGGCGGCCGTGGGTGCTCGACGAGACGGCTGCCGCACCCATCGTGCGCGCCGCCGTCGAGGCGGGCATCACGTTCTTCGACACGGCCGACGTCTACTCCGACGGCGCCAGCGAGATCGTGACCGGCCGCCTCCTCAAGCCCCTCCTGTCGCGCGACGAGCTCGTCGTCGCGACGAAGCTCTTCAGCCCGATGACGCCCGGCCCGAACGGCCGCGGGCTCTCGCGCAAGCACATCCTCTCGGCGATCGACGCGTCGCTCGAGCGGCTCGGGCTGGATTACGTCGACCTGTACCAGATCCACCGCTTCGATCCCGAGACGCCCGTCGAGGAGACGATGGAGGCGCTGCACGACGTCGTGCGCGCCGGCAAGGCGCGCTACATCGGCGCCAGCAGCATGTTCGCGTGGCAGTTCGCGAAGCTGCAGCACACCGCCGAGCGCCACGGCTGGACGCGCTTCGTCTCGATGCAGAACCACTACAACCTCGTCTACCGCGAGGAGGAGCGCGAGATGCTCCCGCTCTGCCACGACCAGGGCGTCGGGATCATCCCGTGGAGCCCGCTCGCACGCGGGCTGCTGGCGGGCAAGCGCACGCGCGCGGGCGAGCGCGCGACCGTGCGCGCTGAGACGGACGCCTTCCAGGACGACCTCTACGGCCGCGACGAGGACTACGACGTGGCCGAGGCGGTCGCGGCGCTCGCCTCCGAGCGCGGGCTCCCGCCCGCGCAGGTGGCGCTCTCGTGGCTCCTCCACCAGCCCGGCGTCGTGCCGATCGTCGGCGCCTCGCGCGCCGGGCACATCGCGGATGCGGCCGCCGCCGCGACGGTCTCGCTCTCGCCCGACGAGCTCGCCCGGCTCGAGGCGCCCTATCGCCCGAACTCGATCCGCGGCCATGCCTGAGAGCGCCCGCCCGATCACACATCCGACGA
>DASXXY010000372.1:0-5765 GCA_036502805.1 Gaiellales bacterium
TGCTCGCCTACGGCGGCGGCGGGATCGGCTGCATCACCCAGCAGATGCCCGCGGGCACGGCGCTCGCGCCATGATCCGCACCGGTGAGGAGTACCGCGAGTCGCTGCGCGACGGGCGCGCCGTCTGGATCGGCGGCGAGCCCGTCGCCGACGTCACGGCGCACCCGCAGTTCAAGCCGATCGTGGACGCCCGCGCGCGCATCTACGACCTCGCGCACGAGGACGCGACGCGCGACGTCGTCTCGTACGTGGGCGACGACGGCGAGCGCAACGCGATCTCGACGCAGCTGCCGCGCACGCGCGAGGACTGGCATGCCAAGCAGCGCATGGTCGATGCCGTCTTCGACGACCTCGGCGGCGTCGTCACGCGCGTCGGCGACGAGACGGTGGGCGAGATGTGGTCGCTCTTCGACGGCAAGGACGTGCTCGCCGAGATCGACCCGCAGTGGGCCGGCAACATCGAGCGCCACATCCTCCGCGCGCAGCGCGAGGACCCGTTCCACGTCTCCGCCAACACCGACCCGAAGGGCGATCGCTCGAAGCGCCCGCAGGACCAGGATCCCGACATGCTGCTGCACGTCGTGCGCGAGACCGACAACGGCATCGTCGTGCGCGGCGCCAAGTACGAGACGGCCGCCGCCTACTCCAACCAGGCGTTCGCGAAGCCGACGATCGCCAACTGGGGCGACTCCGAGCTGTCCGAGTACGCCGTCGGGTTCATCGTCGAGATGGGCTCGCCCGGCCTGAAGCACCTCTGCCGGACGGGCTTCGCGGGCCGCGCGCCGGCCGCCGACTACCCCATCTCGAACCGCTTCGACGAGGTCGACACGCTGCTCGTCTTCGACGACGTCGAGATCCCGTGGGAGAACGTCCTCTTCTACCGCCACACGCGGGCGGCGACCTACATCCGCGCGACGCTGCACCGCTACAGCGCGTTCGCCTACGTGCAGCGCAACGTGCGCCTGGCCGACCTGATGATCGGCGCCGCGCTCCACAACGTGCGCCAGACCGGCCTCGAGAAGCAGCAGGCGGTGCAGGAGAAGCTGGCGCAGCTCGCGTGCTACCGCGAGGGCATCCACGCGCACCTGACAGCGTCGATCGCGCTCGCCGAGGAGAGCCCGGGCGGCCTGCTGATGCCGAACCAGTCGCTGCTCTACACCGGCCGCGTGCTCGCCACCTCGGGCATGCCCGGTGCGATGCACCTCGCGCGCGAGCTGTGCGGCGGGCAGATCTGCGTGACGCCCGACGCCGCGACGTTCGCGGGCATCGACACGGCGCCCTGGATGGAGAAGTTCTACTCCATCAACGAGCGCTGGACGGCCGAGGACAGGCGCCGCCTGCTGGCCTATGCGCGCGACCTCCTGAACTCCGACCACGCCGGCCACCGGCTGACGTTCCAGCTCTTCGCGCAGTCGCCGCCGTTCGCCAACCTCGCGGCCGTCTACCGCAGCTTCGACTGGTCGGGGCCGCTGCGGCACGTACAGCGCGCGGCCGGCCTGTCCGAGCGCGTCCTCGACGAGAAGGGTCACTGAAACCGTGCCGACGCACACCCGCATCCGGCCCTTCAACACGAAGGACACCTACCCCGAGCAGCAGCTCGACAACGACCTCTGCCAGGCGGTCGTCGCCGGCGACACGATCTACCTCCGCGGGCAGGTCGCGCAGGATCTCGAGACGCGTGAGAGCGTCGCGATCGGCGACCCGGCGGGTCAGGCGGCGAAGGCCATGGACAACGTCGAGCTCTTGCTCGGCGAGTGCGGATCCAGGCTCGAGGACATCTGCAAGTGCACGGTCTACGTGACCGACATCCGCTACCGCGAGCCCGTCTACCGCGTGCTCGGCGAGCGGCTGCGCGGCGTCTTCCCGGCCTTCACGGGTCTCGTGATCGTCGCGCTCGCGCGGCCCGAGTGGGTCGTCGAGATCGACGTCACGGCGGTGCGCTCGTGACGTTCTCGCTGGCCGCGCGCTGCGCCGAGAGCGGGCGCTTCGGCATCGTCGTGACGTCGTCGAGCCCGGCCGTCGCCGCGCGCTGCGCGCATGCGCGCGCCGGCGTCGGCGCCGCGGCGTCCCAGAACATCACCGACCCGTCGCTCGGGCGCGGCCTGCTCGACCTGATGGCGAGCGGGCTCTCGGCGCCCGAGGCGCTCGGCCAGCTGATGGCGGGCCGCGAGCACCGCGAGCTCCGCCAGCTGACGTGCGTCGACGCCGCCGGCCGCGTGGCCTCGTACTCCGGCGAGCGCACGCTCGGCCGCCACGCCGCCGCCGAGGGCGTCGGCTGCGTCGCGGCCGGCAACCTGCTGGCCGACGAGGGCGTGCCGGAGGAGATGGTGGACGCGTTCGAGGACGAGCAGGGCGAGGATCTCGGCGACCGCCTCGTGAGCGCGCTCGTCGCCGGCCTCGCGGCGGGCGGCGAGGAGGGGCCCGTGCACTCGGCGGGCCTGCTGATCGTCGATGCCGTCTCGTGGCCCGTCGCCGACCTCCGCGTCGACTGGCACGACGAGCCGATCCACGAGCTGGCCGGGCTCTGGACGATGTGGAAGCCGCAGCTCGCCGCCTACGTGGCGAGGGCGATCGATCCCACGACAGCCCCCAGCTACGGAGTACCGGGCGACGAGTAAGCAACGCGGTTGCGTGCGGGGAGCCGTCAGCCCTTGCGCCGCGAGACGCGCTGGGCGAGGCGCACCGCGCCGTAGACGATCGCGAACAGCAGCGCGATCCAGATCATCAGGATCAGGACTTCCTGCGGACCGATACTCCCCAGCGAGCGCTCCGATCACCCCGTGGCTGTCGCGAGGCGAGCGTACCGCTACTCGCCGTCGCCGTCCATGCGGCGATAGAGCCAGATCCCGCCGCCCACGATGGCCACGGCGAGCACCGCGTCGATCGCGAGCGTGAGGACGTGCAGTGCGGTCGAGGCGAGCAACATCGAGCGACTCCCGTGTGGCAGTGGCCCCCGGCCTGCACGATAGGGGTCAGACCCCTACCGTGCAGGCCGCGGCGGCATCAGCCGTTGACCGAGAACGAGCTGTTCGCGTTGATCTCGCGCAGGCGCGAGTAGAAGCCCATGTCGAGCTCGACGCCGGTGTAGCGCGCCGTCACCTTGACCGGCTCGGAGTCGTGGTCGTGGCCCTTCTCGACGGCGTCGATCAGCTCGGCCATGCAGTGGCCGACGACCGGGCCGTTCTTGAACTGGTTGCCGCTCGTGCCGACGGCCATGTAGAAGCCGCCGAGATCGCTCTTGTCGTAGATCGGGATCCAGTCGTCCGAGCAGTCGTAGAGGTCGACGACGCCCTTCATCTCGTCCGGGATCGGCAGGCTCGGGATGCGGCGGGCGCAGCGGTAGACCTGCGCCTCCCACTGCTCGCGCGTGACGTTGCGGTTGAAGTCGTCCGGGTTCTCGACCCACACCTGCGGGTCGCAGTCCGGATCCTCGGAGCCGATCAGGATGTGGTTGCCGGTCTCGGGGCGGAAGTAGATGGCGTTGTCGCCGTCCGAGACGTGGTGGCCGTCCTTCTCGTAGTCGAAGCCGGGCGGCGACGGGACGTGGTGCACCTCGTGGCGCAGGGCCTTCGTCTTGATCTTCATGCCGTCCTCGACGCCCGCCATGCGGTTGACGACGAAGGAGTGGGGGCCGGCGACGTTGACGACGATGCCCGCGTCGATCTGCGTGCCGTCGTCGAGCGTGACGCCGATCACCTTGCCGCCCTCCTGGCGGATCTCGGTGACCTTGCGGCGGTAGACGAACTCGCCGCCCTTGGCCTCGGCGGCGCGCTGCAGGTTGTGCGACGAGAGCGCCGGGTCGTTGACGTAGCCGGAGTCGGGCGTGTAGATCGCGCCCGGCAGCTTCTTCGCGCGCGGCGCGGCGAAGTCGTCGTCGGAGGGACGCGACGGCGGCCAGAACTCGTGCACGTCGAAGATCGGCACCTTCTGCTCGAGCGTCGCCGTGTCCCAGACCTCGTACGGCACGCCGAGGCGGTCGTAGTGCGGGAGCACCTTGTCGTGGTGGCCCGTCGCGCTCTCGAGCAGCACCGTGCCGGCCATCATGTACTTCGCCAGACCGGACTCGTCGGGCACCTCGAGGTAGTCGGCCCAGCCCTTCCAGTAGAAGAAGCCCTCGTAGGCCATCGCCACGCCGTCGAACGACGAGTAGTGGGCGCGCACGATCGCGCACGAGTTGGACGTCGGCCCGTAGCCGGCCGAGGGCAGCGCATCGATGTTGAGCGTCTTGTAGCCCCGCTTGCCGAGCTCGAACGCCGTGGCCGTGCCGATGACCCCGGCGCCGATGATGATCGCGTCGACCTTCTGTCCCATTCACTCGCTCCGTTCTCGTTGGCGGCCCGAGGCGGGCCGTGCGTTCTCGCTCTCGAGGAACGCCGCCTGGAAGCGGCGCACGTGAGCCTGCATGCGTTCGTAGGCCTCGTCGGGATCGCCGCGCACGATCGCCTCGACGACCGACTCGTGCTCGGCCACCGAGGCGCGCAGCGCGTCGATGCGGTCGAGCGTGACGCTCCAGAGCCGGAGCACGTGGCTGTAGAGCCAGTCCAGCTGGGCCTCGAGCAGCGTGTTGCCGGCGGCCTCGGCGATCGCGGCGTGGAGCTCGCGGTCGAGCTCGATCAGCGCCTTCTGGTCGCCCTCGGCGAGCGCGCCGCGGGTGCGCTCGATCAGGTCGGAGAGCGAGGCCCGCTGCTCGTCGTCCGCGCGCTCCCCGGCGAGCCGCGCCGAGAGGCCCTCGAGCTCGACCCGCAGCTCGAAGATCTCGGCGATGTCGGCCACGTCGAGCTCCGTCACGAGCGTGCCGCGGCGCGGCAGGATGACGACCAGGTTCTCCCACGCGAGCCGGCGCAGCGCGCTGCGCACGGGTGCGAGCCCGACGCCCAGCTCGGCCGCGAGCGCGGCCTCGTTGACGGCCGAGCCCGGCGGCAGCGCGAGCGAGGTGATGCGCTCGCGGATGCCGGCGTAGGCGATGTCGCCGAGCGACTCCGGCGCCGTGCGGCGGCGCTGGCGCGCGGCGCGCGCCGAGGTCGGGCGCGGGGTGCGCGGCCCTGCCGGAGCTGCATGCGAGTGAAATTTCACAGGCACTCGCAGTATGCGCGCGGCCGCCCGGAGGGTCAAGGTCGGCACCGCCGCGCACCGCGACCCGTCCGCATCGGCGGCGGCACGCGGCGTGCTTTCATGCCGGGATGTCCGCCCTCCCCGCCCGCCGTCCCCGCCTGCACTACGCCTGGGTCGTCGCGGGCGTCACGTTCCTCGTGCTCGTGATGGCGGCCGGTTTCCGCTCGGTGCCGGGCGTGCTCTTCACGCCGCTCGGCCAGGACTTCGGCTGGTCGCACGCGCTGATCGGCGGCGCCGTCTCGGTCAACCTCATCGTCTACGGCCTCGGCGCGCCGTTCGCGGCCGCCATCGTCGAGCGCTTCGGCGTCCGCAAGGTGACGACGTTCGCGCTCTGCCAGGTCGCGGTCGGCGCCGGGCTCTCGGTCTTCATGACGCAGCCGTGGCAGCTCTACCTGCTCTGGGGCGTCGTCATCGGCTCGGCCACGGGCGCGCTCGCCGTCCCGCTGGCGGCGATCATCTCGAACACCTGGTTCGCGACCCGTCGCGGTCTCGTCAGCGGCCTCCTGACGGCCTCCAACGCGAGCGGCCAGCTGATCTTCCTGCCGCTGCTCGCGTGGATCGCGACCACGTACTCGTGGCAGTGGACGGCCGCCGCGGTCGTGATCGCGGCGGTCTGCATCGTGATCCCGCTCGCGCTCATCTTCCTGCGCCATA
>DASXXY010000373.1:0-1777 GCA_036502805.1 Gaiellales bacterium
CCCGACATGTCGAGCGCCGTCACGTAGGGGCCGACGAGCGAGCGCGCGACCTCCACCCCACGCCCGTCGAGCAGCCGCGCCGCCTCGCCGAACATGACGCTCAGCTCGAGGCCGTGGGTCGCGCCGAGGCCATTGACGATCAGGAGCACGCGCTCACCGCTCGCGAGGCCGAGCGCCTCCGCGATCGGCCCGAGCAGCGCCGCGGCGAGCTCCGAGGCCGGCGCGTGCGGCCGCCGGCCGACGCCGCGCTCGCCGTGGATGCCGACGCCGAGCTCGATCTCGCCCGGGCCGAGGTCGAACGACGGGCGCGTCTGGCCGGGGTGCGTCGGCGCGTGCAGCGCGACCGCCAGTGAGCGCGCACCGGCGGCGACGCGGCGGCCGAGCGCGGCGACCTCCTGCAGAGAGGCGCCGCTCGCCGCCGCGGCGCCGCAGATCTTCTCGACCGCGATGACCGCGGCGGTGCCGCGGCGGCCAGGACCGTCGTCGCTCTCGGTCGCGACGTCGTCGTCGACGAGCACGGTCTCGACGTCGGCCGCTGCCAGCTCGGCCGCCATGCCGAAGTTCATGACGTCGCCGGTGTAGTTCTTGACGACGTGCACGACACCGCGGCCGCGATCGATCGCGGCCGTCGCAGCCTCGACCTGCAGCGCCGTCGGGCTCGCGAAGATGTCGCCGGGCACGGCGGCGTCGAGCATGCCGCGCCCGACGAAGCCGTTGTGCAGCGGCTCGTGGCCGGAGCCGCCGCCCGAGAGCACGCCGACCTGGTCGGGGCGGTCGTCGTCGGCGCGCACGATGAAGCTCGGCTCGCGGTTCCAGCGCACGAGGCCGCTGTTGGCGCGCTCGAAGCCGGCCAGCGCCTCGGCCACGATGTGGCGCGGGTCGTTGACGAAGTGACGCCGTGCGCTCGCGCTCTCGGGGCTCTCGGACACGCGCGCTGCTCCTCCTCGGCGACCGCTCGCGGCCCCCGTTCGACGGTCTATCCTGCAGGAAAAGATATATGATCGGTAGCGATGACACCGAATCCGCACGCCGCCGATCCGACGGCGATCCGCGGGGCGATCACGCCCCTCGTCACGCCCTTCAAGGCCGACGGCTCGCTCGACATCGAGGCCATTCCGAGGCTCATCGACTGGCAGCTCGCGCAGGGCAGCCACGGCATCTCCGTGGGCGGCTCGACCGGCGAGCCGACCTCGATGACCGTCGCCGAGCGCATCCACGTGATGCGCGTCGCGGCCGAGGCGATCGACGGCCGCTGCCCCTTCCTGCCGGGAACCGGCAGCGCGCTGATGGACGAGACGCTCGAGCTCACCGCCGAGGCGGAGCGCCTGGGCGCGTCGGGCGCGCTCGTCGTCACGCCGTACTACGGCCGGCCGCAGCAGCAGGGCCTCTTCGACTGGTACTCGCAGGTCGCGAGCGAGTTCCCCGACCTGCCGCTGCTCGTCTACAACGTGCCGATCCGCGCCGCCGTCGACATCACGCCGGCCACGGTCGGGCGCCTGCGCCGCGCGCACGCGAACATCGTCGGCATCAAGGAGACGACGAAGGACTTCGAGCACGTCTCGTACGTGCTCGACGAGTGCGGCAGCGACTTCATCGCGCTCTCGGGCATCGAGCTGCTCTGCTACCCGATGCTCTGCCTCGGCGGCCGCGGCCACCTCAGCTGCGTCGGCAACTTCGCTCCTGAGCCGGTGGCGGCGCTATATGACGCGTTCGCCGAGGGCGATCACGCGCGCGCCCAGGACCTGCACTACGAGCTGCACCCGCTCGTCGACGCGGC
>DASXXY010000374.1:0-4213 GCA_036502805.1 Gaiellales bacterium
AACAGGCCGGGCGAGATGCTCGAGCCCGTGATCGCGACGCGGATCAGGCCGAAGACGACGCGCGGCTTCAGGTCGAGCTGCTCGCAGACGCCCCGGAGCGCGGTCTCGACCGCCTCGGCCGTCCACTCGCAGTCGGCCAGGACGGCCTGGACGGCCGCCATGATCTCGGCGCTGCGCGCATGGCCGGAGGCCCTGTCCCAGGCCTCCTGGTCGACCTCGACCGGGCCGAAGAGGAACGAGCAGAGCGGCTCGAACTCGGCCAGCGTGGCGATCTTCTCCTGCGCGAGCGGCGTGACCTGGACGATGCGGGCGGGCTGCTCGGCGAGCGGCGACCCGCGTTCGCGCAGGAACGCCGTGAGGCGCTCGGCGAGGTCGAAGACGGGCAGCGCGCGCAGGTAGACGCCGTTCATCCACTCGAGCTTCTTGGCGTCGAAGACGGCCGGCGACGAGCTGACGCGCTCGAGCGAGAAGAGGCCGACGAGCTCGTCGCGCGTGAACAGCTCGCGCTCCGAGTCGAAGTGCCAGCCCATCAGCGCGAGGAAGTTGACGACGGCCTCGGCGAGGTAGCCCGCGTCGCGCAACTCCTCGACGCTCGTCGCGCCGTGGCGCTTCGAGAGCCGCTTCTTGTCGGGGCCGAAGAGCAGCGGCAGGTGCGCGAACGACGGCACCGGCGCCTTCAGGCCCTGGTAGACGAGCACCTGGCGCGGCGTCGAGCTGAGCAGGTCCTCGCCGCGGATGACGTGCGTGATGCCCATGTCGGCGTCGTCGATCGGGTTCACGAAGTTGTACGTCGGCACGCCGTCGGAGCGCACGATCACGTGGTCGCCGAGCTGCGCGTACTCGAAGCGCACCTCGCCGCGCACGAGATCGCCGACGACGCAGGCGCCCTCGTCGGGCATGCGCAGGCGGATCACCGAGGGCACGCCGGCGGCCTCCCGCTCGGCCCGCTCGCCGGCGCTCAGCGCGAGGCAGCGGCGCGAGTAGATGAACGGCTTCCCGGCCTTCTGGGCGGCCTCGCGCTCGGCCGCGAGCTCCTCCGTGGTGCAGAAGCAGCGGTACGCCAGGCCCTGCGCCAGGAACTGCTCGGCGACCTCGTGGTGGCGCGGGCGGCGCTCGCTCTGGATGTAGGGTGCGTGCGGTCCGCCGATGCCCGGGCCCTCGTCCCACTCGAGGCCGACCCAGGCCAGCGAGCGCTGGATCTGCTCGATCGCCTCGGGATGCTCGCGCGTCTCGTCCGTGTCCTCGATGCGCAGCACGAAGCGCCCGCCGTTGTGGCGCGCATACAGCCACGAGAAGAGCGCGGTGCGCACGCCGCCGACGTGCAGGAGCCCGGTCGGGGACGGCGCGAAGCGGGTGCGGACGGGGCTGGCCACGGCTCCTGACTCTAGGCGCTTTGACGTAGGTAGGGTTCCGACGTGCTGTTCGGAGCCCACGTGTCGAGCTCGGGTGGGATCCACGAGGCCATCGGGCGCGCGACGGCGCTCGGATGCCGCTCCGTGCAGGTGTTCCCGCAGAGCCCGCGCGTCTGGAAGCCGGCCGTGCACCCGGACGAGAACCTCGCCCGCTTCCGCGAGCTCGCGGCCGAGGCCGGCGGCATGGTGGCCGTCTGCCATGCGCCCTACCTGATCAACCTCGCAGGCACCGACGAGCTCACGGTCGAGCGCTCCGAGGCCGTCCTCGCACAGGCCCTGCGCACCGGCCAGGGGCTCGGCGCGCAGGCCGTGATCGTGCACCTCGGGTCGCACCTCGGCAGCGGCTTCGACGCGGGCCTCGACCGTGCCGTGCCCGTGCTCGAGCGGGTGCTCGAGCTGGCCGGCGACGACACCTGGCTGCTGCTCGAGAACACGGCCGGCGCCGGCGGCACGATGGGACGCACCGTCGCCGAGCTGGCCGCGATCGTCGAGCGCTGTGGCGCCCACCCCTGGCTCGGGGTCTGCCTCGACACGGCGCACCTGTACGCCTCGGGCATCGACGTGGGCGACGCGGAGGCCGTCGACGCCATGCTCGACGAGCTCGACGCGACGATCGGCCTCGAGCGCCTCAGGGCGCTCCACATCAACGACTCGCAGACCGATCTCGGCTCGAACCGCGACCGCCACGCGAACGTCGGCGAGGGGATGATCGGCGAGCGCATGTCGGCGTTCCTCGGGCGCCCGCGGCTGCAGGGCCTGCCGGCGCTGCTCGAGACGCCCGGCCACGCCGGCAAGGGCACGGACGCGGAGTGCATGCGGCAGGTCGACCGCCTCTGGCGGCTGGGGCTCGGCAGCTGAGCGTGCGCGTCGCGGTCGTGGATCCGCAGGCCTTCACGCCGCCCTACGACGACGAGCTCTGCCGCGCGCTCGCTGCTGCGGGCGCCGAGGTCGAGCTCCTGACGGCCCGCTTCACGCACGGAGCGCCCCCCGCTCCCGCCGGCTACGAGCGCCGCGAGCTCTTCGGCCCGCCGCTCGCGGGATTGATCGCGCGCCGGCCGTCGTCGCCGGCGCGGATCCCGCTCAAGGCCGCCGGGCACGCGCTCGGCCTCGCGCGCCTGGTGCGCCGGGCGCGCTCGCGGCGCCCCGACATCATCCACTGGCAGTGGGCGCCGCAGCCGGCGCTCGACCTGCGCGCGCTGCGCGCCGCCGGGCGCGCCGCGGGCGCCACGGTGTTCACGGCCCACGACGTGCTGCCGCGCCGCTCGCGCAGCGCGGCGCCGCTCTGGGCCGAGCTGTACGGGAGCTGCGACCGCGTGATCGTGCACGGCGCCGCGAGTCGCGACCGGCTGCTCGTCGAGGTCGGCGGCATCTCGCCCGAGCGCGTCGCGGTCATCCCGCACGCGCTCCTGCACGGCGGCGGCGCGGGGACGCAGCCCGAGGTCTCCGAGCCCCGCATCCTCTTCTTCGGCCTGATCCGGCCCGACAAGGGCCTCGACACGCTGATCGAGGCGCTGCCGGAGGTGCTGCGGCGCGTCCCGGGCGCGACGCTCGACGTCGTCGGCAGCCCGCGCATGCCGATCGAGCCGCTGCGCGAGCGTGCGCGGGCGCTCGGGGTCGACGCGAGCATCCGCTGGGATCTGCGCTTCGTCCCGGAGGCCGAGGTGGCGGGCCTGATCGCGAGCGCCCGCGCAATCGCCCTTCCCTACCGCTGGATCGAGGGCTCGGGCGTGTTCGCGAGCGCGCTCGCGCAGGGCGTGCCGCCCGTCGTCACAGCCGTCGGCACCTTTCCCGAGCTGTGCGCCGCGTACGACCTCTGCGCGCCGGTGGCGCCGGACGATCCACCCGCGCTCGCGGGCGCGCTCGTCGCCACGCTGACCGACGCCGCGGCGCGCGCCCGGGCCGTGGCCGGCATGGCGCGGGCGCGCACGGACCTGACCTGGGAGCGCACGGCGGCGCTCACGCTCGAGCTCTACGAGCGCGCGCTCGCGGGCGCGCCGCGGCGCTCCTAGCCCAACGTCGAGGCCTGCCCCGCGATCGTCCGTTCCTGCGCGGCGGATTCCGTGGCACCCTGAGAGACATGCGGCGATGTCCCTGGCTCCTCGCGCTCCTGCTCGGCCTGCTCGTGTCCGCGGGCCCGTCGCCGGCGGCCTCGCCGCCCGGCACGCTGGCGCAGATGGGCGGCACCGGCGGCTGCGTGTCGCAGCAGACGACGCTCGGCTGCGCGGTCGTGCACGGACTCGACGATGCGCGCGCGATCGCGCTCAGCCCCGACGGCAAGACGCTCTACGCGGCCGCCTTCACGCCCGCGAGCGTGACGTCGTTCAGCGTCGATGCGCACAGCGGCCTGCTCGCGCAGCTCAACCTCTCGGCCGGCTGCCTGGCCTCGACGATCCAGACGGGCTGCGGCGCCGCGCGCTCGCTCAACGGCGCCTCCGCACTCGTGGTCTCGCCCGACGGTAGGAACGTCTACGTCGCCGCCGCGACGGCCGGTGCGGTGGACTCGTTCGCGCGCCAGCCGAACGGCTCGCTGCAGCAGCTGACCGGCATCGCGGGCTGCAGCACGACGACGGTCACGCCCGGCTGCGACAGCGCGCCGTCGCTCGCGGGCGCCGATGCCATCGCGATCTCGCCCGACGGGCGCTTCGTCTACGTCGCGGCCGCCTCGGCGGACGCGATCGTCGTCTTCGTGCGCGACGCGGCGACCGGGCGGCTGCAGCCGCTGACCGGCCCGGCCGGCTGCCTGCGCGCGGCGCGCACGGGGTGCGCGCCCGTCGTCGGCCTCGACTCGCCGTCGGCGATCG
>DASXXY010000375.1:0-5575 GCA_036502805.1 Gaiellales bacterium
CGACGGCGCGATGAGCACCGGCGACGTCCACGAGGGCCTCAACCTCGCGGCCGTGCTCAAGGTGCCCGCCGTCTTCGTGCTGCAGTCGAACGGTTACGCGTACTCGACGCCGACGAGCCGCCAGATGGTCAACCAGTGCATGGCCGACCGTGTCGAGGGCGGCTGGGGCATCCCGGCGACCCGCGTCGACGGCAGCGACGCCGTCCTCACGCTCGTCGCGCTGCGCACGGCGATCGAGGAGGCGCGCGCCGGCGGCGGGCCGCGCGCGGTCGAGGCCGTGACGCTGCGCCTCGACGGGCACGCGGCCCACGACGACGGCAGCTACATGGATCAGGAGCGGCTCGCGGAGTACACGGCGCAGCGCGATCCCGTCGAGCGGCTCGCCGCGACGCTGCTCGAGGATGGTCTCTCGCCGGCCGACGTCGAGGCGCTGCGGTCGGCGGCGGCCGACGAGGTGGCCGCCGGGCTCGCCGAGGCCGAAGCGTCCTCCGCGCCCGACCCCGCGCGGATCCTCGACGGCGTCTACGCGACGGAGCTGACATGAGCGACGCGGCGGCGCTCGCCGAGCGCGTGCGCGCGTTCGTGCGCGACGTCGTGATCCCGGCCGAGCCGCGCGACGCGGGCGACGGCCACGGGCCCGCGCCCGAGCTGCGCGCCGAGCTGCAGGCCGCCGCGCGTGCGGCGGGCCTCCTCGCGCCCCACGTGGGCACGGCTTTCGGCGGGCTCGGGCTGGACGTGCGCGGCCAGGCGCTCGTGTTCGAGGAGGCCGGCTACAGCCTGCTCGGCCCGCTCGCGCTCAACTGCTCGGCGCCCGACGAGGGCAACATGCACCTGCTCGAGGCCGTCGCGAGCCCGGAGCAGCAGGAGCGCTACCTGCGCCCGCTCGCGGCCGGCGACGTGCGCTCCGCGTTCGCGATGACGGAGCCCGCCCCCGGCGCGGGATCGGATCCCACGATGCTGCTCACGACGGCGCGCCGCGATGGCTCGGACTGGGTCATCGACGGGCGCAAGCATCTCATCACGGGCGCGCAGGGCTGCGCGTTCTACATCTGCATGGCGCGCACGGCCGACGAGATCCGCCACGACGAGGGCGCGACCATGCTGCTCGTGCCGGCCGACGCGCCAGGCGTGCGCGTCGAGCGCCTGATCCCGACGATGGACCGGGCGTTCTCGGGCGGGCACGCCGTCGTCGCGTTCGACGGCTGCCGCGTGCCGGCAGACGCGGTGCTCGGCGAGGCCGGGCTCGGCTACCGCTACGCGCAGGTGCGGCTCGCGCCCGCGCGCCTGACGCACTGCATGCGCTGGCTCGGGCTCGCGCGGCGGGCGCTCGACTGCGCGCTCGACCAGGCCGGCGAGCGCAGCGCGTTCGGCGCGCCGCTGCTCGAGCAGGGCATGGTGCAGGCGCTCGTGGCCGACTCCGTGATCGACATCGAGGCCGGTCGCGGCCTCATCCGCACGTGCGCGGAGGTGCTCGACGCGGGCGGGCGCGGCGCGCACGAGTCGTCCGTCGCGAAGGTGTTCGTATCGGAGGCCGTCGGGCGCGTCGTCGACCGCTCGCTGCAGATCTGCGGCGGCCTCGGCGCGAGCGACGACCTCCCGCTCGCCCGCTACGCGCGCGAGGTGCGCGCCTTCCGCATCTACGACGGGCCGAGCGAGACGCATCGCTGGTCGATCGCCCGCCGGGCCGCGCGCCGCCGCCAGCAGCAGCGGTGAGCGGCCCGGTCGACGTCGTCGAGACGCCGGCGCAGGCCGCAGCGCTGCCGCTCCCGCCGCTCGTCGTGCTGCAGCCGCTCGAGCGCTGGCTCGACGGGCACGGGCTCGGCTCGGGACCGCTGCGCGCGACGCGCATCGGCTCGGGGCACTCGAATGCGACGTTCCGGCTCGAGCGCGGCGCCGAGCGCATCGTGCTGCGACGCGCGCCCCGTCCTCCGCTGCCGCCCTCGGCGCACGACATGCTGCGCGAGGCGCGCGTCCTCACGGCGCTCGCGGGCCGCGCGCGCGTGCCCGACGTGCTCGCCGTGTGCCGGGACAGCGACGTGCTCGGCGTGCCGTTCTACGTCATGCGCGAGCTGCACGGCCACGTCGTGACCGACGAGCTGCCGGCGATGCTCGCCGCTCCGGAGGCGCGCCGCACGGCCGGGCTCGACCTCGTCGACGCGCTGGCCGAGCTGCACGCGGTCGACGTCGCCGCCGCCGGCCTCGGCGATCTCGGGCGCCCGGACGGCTACCTCGAGCGGCAGGTGCGTCGCTTCGAGGCGCTCTGGGAGCACGGCGCGACACGCGACCTGCCGCTCGTCGCCGAGCTGGCGCGCTGGCTCCGGTCACGCCTCCCCGCTGCGGGCGAGGCGGTCATCGTGCACGGCGACTACCGCCTCGGCAACGTCATGCTCGAGCGCGACGCGCCGCGCGTGCTCGCGCTGCTCGACTGGGAGCTCGCGACGCTCGGCGACCCGCTCGCCGACCTCGGCTACCTCGTCGCGACCTACTCGGAGACTGCGTCGCAGCCGACGGCGCTCGAGCTCTCGCCCGCGACGCGCCGCGCGGGCTTCCCCTCGCGCGCCGAGCTCGTCGAGCGCTACCGCGAGCGCAGCGGTCGCGGCGTCGCCGGGCTCGCGTGGTACGAGGTGCTGGCGCTCTGGAAGGCCGCCGTCTTCTGCGAGGGGCTGTATGGCCGCTACCTGCGCGGCGAGACCGCCGACCCGTGGACGGCGAGCCTCGACGAGGGCGTGCCGGGCCTGCTGCGGGCCGCCGCGGCGACGGCCGAGCGGGCCTGACGGCTGCTCGTCCGAAGCGCGTGCGCGCCCCCGGCCGTCCCGCGCGCCCCGGCGAGCGCGTGGCTACATCACGCCCGGCAGCGAGCGGGCCGTCAGCACGAGGCCGAGCACCGTGATGATCACCGCGCTGACGACGGGCAGCATGGGCACGATCCGGCCGTGGTCGGACGGCAGCCGCGTGAACAGCTTGCGCGCGTAGAGGACGGCGAGGCCGATCCCCGAGATCACCGACGCGAGGCCGAGCGAGAACGCGACGATCAGGGCGAGCCCGAACGCGAGCCGGTGCAGCGCGATCGCCGACAGCAGCACGACGAGCGCAGAGGGGCACGGCAGCAGCCCGCCGGAGATGCCGAGCCCGATCAGCGAGCGCAGCGAGAGCTCGTCCGGGACGTCGTGCGAGTGGCCGTGGCCGTGCTCGTGCCCGTGGTCATGCGCCGAGGCCTGCGCGACCGCGGGCGCATGGTCATGGCCGTGATCGTGGGCGTGCTCATGGCCGTGGCCGTGCGCGGCTCCCGCCGCGGCGGTGCGGCGGCGCGGACGGAGCCAGCGCCGCACGCGGTCGCGGATCGCGAACGTCCCGATGCCGACGACCATCACGCCGGAGGCCAGGTTGAGCCACGGATAGAGCTGATCGGGGACGATGAACTGCGACAGCGAGAGCGTCACGATGCCGAGCGCGAAGACGCCCGCCGTGTGCGTGATCGTGACCGTCCCGCCGAGGATCAGCGCGTGCCGCGCCTGCCCGCGCGTGCCGGCCAGGTAGGCCGCGACCATCGTCTTGCCGTGGCCCGGCGTGAGCGCGTGGAACATGCCGAAGACGAGCGCGAGCCCGAGCGCGGCGAGCGCGCCGAGCAGCGTCAGCTGGCCATCGCTCTCGATCAGCGAGACGAAGCCGCCATCGGTCTTGGCCGAGCTCGTCGCCTGCTCGGGCGCCGCGGCGTCGTGCGACGGGATCGCCTGCACGACGAGCCCGCCGGAGCCGGCTCCCGCGACGGTCGTCTCGGAGCGGATGTCGGGCGGCGAGTGCAGGAGGTCCGTGGGGTAGTGCGTGAGCGCCTTCGTGCGATCGCTCACCGAGGCGTCCGTCGAGCTCACGGCGATGCCGGCGCCCCGCGCGACCAGCAGCTCGCGCCAGCCGACGCGATCGGTCGCGTAGCCGTCGGCGAGCGTGAACGTGTGCCGCGTGGCGCCGAGCGCCAGCCCGACGGCGCGGAAGCGGGCATCGAGCCGCGTCGTCGAGAGCCCGCCCTGCCCGTGCGGGAAGACGACGCGTGCCGTCTCGAGCGCCAGGCGCACGGGCCGGCCGTCGGCCGTCAGCCGCAGATGCGGCGCGACGATCGCGACGAGCCGCCTGCTCTCGAGCGCGGCCTCGGCCGTCGAGATCCTCCCGTCGTGGTTCGCGTCCACGATCTGGCGCCGCTGGAACGTCGGGATCTCGGCCATGTCGAGCACGTAGCGCACGGAGACGCCCTGCCGCGCGATGTCGAGGCGCGTGTACTGGTTGACGGTGAAGTTGCCGAGCGGGTGCGCCTGCGCGAGCGGGACGACGACCGCCAGGAGAGCGGCGGCGGCGAGCGCCGCGCGGCGGATCCCACGTGGCACTCGCACGCAATGCCACGTGGCCTTGGAGGCGCTCACGCCCGCCTCCCGCCCGTACTCGGCGCGGCGCGCGAGTGGCCGCGACGGTCACGGCCAAGTGGCACTCGCACGCAGTGCCACTTGGAGCTCACCCCGCGCACGCCCCCGACGCCGGTCACCCGAGCCTCGCCAGCAGCCGCTGCGCCCGCGGGGCGTCGAGCGGGTGGAAGTGCGGCGTGTGCGCCAGCGCTCGCTGCAGCGCCGTGCGCGCGAGCGCCTTGTCGCCGGCGCAGGCGGCGATCGCGCCGAGGTGCCAGGAGAGCTGCGGGTCGACCGTGCCGAGGCGGTTCGCGAGCTTCGCCTCGGGCAGGGCCTGGGCGCACCGGCCGGCCGAGTAGAGCGCCCACGCGAGCGCGTCGTGGCCGTACACCGACGGCCGGAACGCGAGCGCCTTGCGGGCCAGCGCGACGACAGCCGTGCGGGTCATGGCGCCGGGATGGGAGGCGTCGAAGAGCGCCGTCTCGAGATCGGCGTTGCCGCCGGCACGGATGAAGAGCGCGTTCTCGATGCCGACGAGCGCGTAGGCCTCCTTCGCCCCCGCGGCGTTGCCGCGCGCCGCGCGCACGTCGCCGAGCTGGGCGACGATGTCGGGCAGCGGCAGGTGCGAGGCGGCGCGGTCGTACCAGGTCTCGGCCAGCGGCAGGTTGCCACGGGCGACCGCGACGGCGCCGAGGCCCGCCTCGGCGCGCGCGTAGTTCGGCAGCAGCGCGAGCGCGTGGCGGAACTCCTTGGCGGCCGCATCCGTGTGACCCGACTTGAGCAGCAGCGTCGCGAGCTGCACGCGCGTCCATTGGGTGTTCTCGGGCGCGCCCGAGCCGGCGTCGACGGCGCGGCGCATGAGCCGAGTGGCACCAGCGACGTCGCCCTGCAGCTCGCGCGAGTAGCTCAGGCGCGCGTAGGCCACGAGGCCGGGACGCAGGTGCCCGAGACGCGAGAAGGCGGCGAACCCCTGGTCGTAGCGGCCGAGCTCGACCGAGGCGTCGCCGATCATCGCGAGCGCCGGTGGCGAGAAGCCGTGGGAGAGCACGAGCGCACGCTGTCCGAGTCGCAGCGCCGCGCGGAAGTCGTGGTAGGAGAGCGCCAGCGAGCCGGCGCCGATGGTGGCGTCCACGCCACCCGGATCGCGCTCCAACGAGCGGTCCAGGAGCGTCGAGGCCTTCGAG
>DASXXY010000376.1:0-6070 GCA_036502805.1 Gaiellales bacterium
GGTCAGACGATTCTAGCCACGCGGCGCGCCTGCACGAGCACCGCCGTGCTCGCCGGGAGCGCCGCCACGGCGGCCTGCCGCGCGCTCCGAGTACGTGCCGCCTGCGCTGCCGGCGCGGTTCAGCGGCGGTCGGCGCGTGGCGAACGTCTGACGTATTCTCAGCAGCCATGGATCTTCCGCTCCGCAGCGTTCTCTTCGCCCCCGGCAACGATCGCCGCAAGATCGACAAGGCGCTCGGCCTCGGGGCCTCGCTCGTGATGCTCGACCTCGAGGATGCGGTCGCCGCGGCCGAGAAGGAGGCCGCCCGATCCGCCGTCTGCGAGGTGCTCGCGGCGACCCCCGCGGGGCCTGCGATCGGCGTGCGCATCAACGCGCTCGCGAGCGGCCTCGCCGATGCCGACCTCGACGCGCTGGCGCCGCAGCTGCCGCGCATCGCGCTGATCACGATCCCCATGGCGGACGGCCCGGACGAGGTGCGGCACGTCGCGGCCCGGCTCGACGAGCTGGAGAGGGCGGCCGGCGGCGCGCCGACCGGGCTGCTCGTGATGGCCGAGACGGCGCGCGGCATCCTCGCCGCGCGCGCGATCGCCGAGGCCTCGCCGCGCGTGCGGACGCTGCTCTTCGGGCCCGCCGACCTCGGCCGCGAGCTCGGAGTCGAGCCGACCGCCGATGGCTTCGAGCAGCTCCACGCTCGCTCGGCGCTCGTGCTCGCGGCGCGCGCGGCCGGCAAGGAGGCACCCGTCGACGGGCCCTATCTGAAGCTCGACGACGACGACGGCTGCGTCGTCTCGGCCGGCTGGTCGCGCCGTCTCGGGTTCCAGGGCAAGGTCGCCCTGCATCCCCGCCAGCTGCCCATCGTGACCGCCGCCTTCGCGCCGGGCGAGCGCGAGCTGGCGTGGGCGCGCGATGTGGATCGCGCGTTCCGCGAGGCCGAGGCGAGCGGCACCTCCTCGCTCAAGCTCGCCGACGGCACGTTCGTGGACTACGCCGTCGCCGCCCGCGCGCGCGATCTGCTGCGCTGATCGGCGCTCGCATTCCGGCGAGCCGAGACGGCATACTGCCCGGTGCATGAAGGTCGAACGCATCCGCAAGGCCTACGAGCAGGTCGCCGATCAGCTGCTGAGCATGATCAACAGCGGCGAGCTCAAGCCCGGTGACCGACTGCCGAGCGAGGCCGAGCTCGCCGCCGACTTCGGCGTCTCGCGGACGACCGTCCGCGAGGCCATGCGCATCCTCGCCACGCGCAACCTGATCCAGACGCGCAAGGGCATGGCCGGCGGGCACTTCATCGTCGAGCCGACGGTCGGCAGCATCAGCGAGTTCCTGGTCGCGAACTACGGCCTCCTGACGGCCGCCAACACGGTCACGCTCGAGCACCTGCTGCAGGCGCGCGAGATGATCGAGGGCCCGGCGGCCGCGATCGCCGCGCGCAATCGCGACGACGAGGATCTGGCGCGCCTCCGCACCGCGCTGAGCGACGACATCGACGCGATCTCGGACGTGGAGGCGCTCGCGAAGTTCCGCAACTTCCACCTCTTCCTGCTCGAGGCGACGAAGAACCACCTGCTCGTCGTCGCCGCCGTGCCGATCTTCACGGTGCTGCAGTCGACGGTCGTGCGCCGCCGGCCGACGAAGCAGGTGATCGCCGAGCTGGAGCGCGACCACCAGAACATCTACGCGGCGGTCGAGGCACGCGACGCGCAGGGGGCGCACCGCCTGATGGACGAGCACCTCAGCTACCTGCGCGTGAACTACCAGCCGGCGATCGACTCGACCGAGGGCTTCGACCGCCCCAAGCGCGAGCGCCAGCTCACCGGCGACTAGGCCAGGGCGGCAATCGCCGCGAGCGCGTCGTCGAGCGCGACGACGTCGCCGTACTTCTGCTGGATGTCGAAGAGGTTGGCCTCGTGCGGCGCCTGCGCACGGTCGCCGACGCACTCGCGCGGCACGACCGGCCGGTAGCCGTGCTGGACGGCGTCGACGGCCGTCGCGCGGACGCAGCCCGAGGTCGTCGCGCCGGTGACGAGCACCGTGTCGCAGCGCTCGGCCGCGAGCAGCGACGAGAGCGCCGTGCCGAAGAAGCTCGACGCGAACTGCTTCGTGATCAGGGTGTCCTCCGGCTGGAAGCCGAGGCGCGGGTCGAGCTGGACGGCGTGCGAGCCGGCGACGAGCGTCTTCAGCGAGGGGATCTTGGCCATGAAGACCGCGGCCGCCTGGCTCGTCGCGCCGTCGAACGCGACCGTCGTGAAGATGATCGGCACGCGCTTGGCGCGACAGGCGTCGATCAGGCGCCGCGTGGCCGCGACGACGGCATCGAGGTCGGAGCCGAGCGGCGAGTCCGGGTCGGTGAAGCCGTTGACGAGGTCGATCACGAGCAGGGCGGGCCGCCGGCCGAAGCCGGCGGTCCCGCCGAAGCCGCGCTCCGCGTAGAACGCGGCGTCGTCCATCAGTCGCCGGCGGCGGCCGCTGCCGCGTCGGCGTCGCGCACGCGCTTGAGCGCGGCGTCGCCGGGCTCGAGCGGCGACCAGCGCAGCGGCGTCGCCGGCTTGGGCGGCTCGAGGCCGGTCTCGGCCAGGCAGTTCGCGAGCGTCTCCTCGAGCGAGGGCCCGAAGTCGAACGCCTGCGCGTCGCCGCGCTCGCTCCGCTGGCGGGTCCGCTCCGCGTCCGTCGCCGCCGTGTCGACGCCGCCGTCGGCGGCGAGCACGACGCCGTAGTTCGCCTTCGCGCCCGCGACGGTCACGAGGCCGAAGGAGACGTCGCGCGCCACCGTCCCGGCGGGGCGGTCGAAGCGATCCTTCCAGCCACCGCCACCGGCCGTGCGGTACACGAGCATGTCGCCCGGCTGTACCTCGACCTCGTCACACTTGCTCGGCAGCACCTGCTCGGAGCCGTCCGCGCGCACGAGCAGCTTGTTGCTGCGCGCGCCCGGCAGGCCGCCGAGCACGCCCCACGGGCGCGTCAGCCAGCGGTCGTCGTGGATCGAGACCTCGCCCGGCTCGAGGTAGACGTAGCGCTTCTCGACGCCGTTGCCGCCACGGTGCAGGCCGGCACCGCCGGTGTCGGGGATCGTCGTGTAGCCGTCGATCCGCATCGGGTAGTAGGCCTCGAGGTACTCCGTCGGGATGTTCTCGAACAGCGGCCACCAGGAGTGGCCGTCCATGCCGTCGCCGATCGGCCGCCCCGGGATCCCGCCGTAGAGGATCTCCATCGAGTAGAAGAACTCGCCGGGCTGCGCGCCGTCGACCGACTCCTTCCAGCCCGAGTAGAGCATGTAGGGGCTCGTGCCGTAGCCCGCCGCCGTGTTGAGGTCGGGGGCGTTCTTGCAGAGCGCGCCGCCGAGCACGTCGAAGAGGCGGGCGAGCGCGTGGGTGCGGCAGCCGAGCGCCGCCGGGAAGCGCGGCCGCAGCAGGCTGCCCTCCGGCATCACGACGTGCAGCAGCGGGTAGAAGCCGTCGTTGAAGAGGATCTGCGGGTCGTTCACCATGATCAGGTAGATCCCGATGAACATCTTGAACATGCCCTCGGAGAGGTAGAAGTTCACCGGGCCCAGGGCCTGCGGATCCGTTCCCGACCAGTCGAAGTAGGCGTGCTCGCCCTCGCGCCAGATCGTCAGCCGCATCTTGAACGGGCCGTTGCCGAGCCCGTCGTCGTCGACCCAGTCCTCGAACGTCTGCGGCGTCTCGGGGATCGCCATCAGGATCAGCTTGCGCATCGCCTCGTGCGTGCGGTCGAGCAGGGCCTGCAGGGCAGCCAGGTACGTCGGCTTGCCGAAGCGCGTGCACAGCTCCATCACGCGCGCCTCGCCGGCTCGGCAGCCGGCGATGATCGCGAACAGGTCGGCGCGGTTCATCTCCGGGATGCGCACGTTGTTGAGGATCAGCCCGAGCACGTCCTCCTGCACGACGCCGCGCTCGACGACCTTGATCGGCGGGATGATGATGCCCTCGCCGAAGATCGTCTTGGCGCCCGTCGGCAGCGCGCCCGGCAGCGGCCCGCCGGCGTCCATCATGTGGCCGAACTGCGAGGCCCAGCCGACGAGCTCGTCCTCGAAGAAGATGGGCACGAGCACGAGCCAGTCGTTCGTGTGGCTGATCGAGCCCGAGCACTTGAACGGGTCGGCGCAGAGGATCACGTCGCCCGGGTAGATGCCGCGCGTCCAGTCCTCCATCATCTCGTTGATGTAGGCGCCGAACTGGCCCACGACCATGCGGCCGCGCGGGTCGGTGAGCATCGGGAACTCGTCGTGCTGCTCGCGGATCACGGGGCTCATCGCGGAGCGGAAGAGCACCGCGTCCATCTCGTAGCGGGCGCTCTTGAGCGCGCCCTCGATGATGTCGAGCGTCACCGGATCGATCTCGACGTCCGTCGGGATCGCCGCGATCCTCAGCTCTTCTGTGGCAGCCATGCTCACGCCCCGGGGTTGATGAGGAGGTTGAAGTGGATGTCCACCTCGGCCGTGAAGCCGGGCAGCACCACCGTCGTCGAGTCGAACTCCGTGACGACCGCGGGGCCCGCGATGCGCGCGCCGGGGGTCAGCTTGGAGCGGTCGTAGATGCGGGTGGGCACGTTCTCGCCCTCGAACAGGATCTGGTGCTCCTCGACGACCGCGCCCGAGGCGTCGGGCCCGCCGTCGGAGCCGGTCGGCAGCTCGGGCTTCTGCACCGAGCCGTTGCCGATCGCGCGCAGGTTGACGATCTCGCTCGCCGTGGCGTGCATGCGGAAGCCGTAGAGCTGCTCGTGCAGCGCGTTGAAGCGCTCCTCGAGATCGCCGAGGCCGCCGGTCCTGATCGTCGCGGCGTCGAGCGCGACCGGGATCTCGTAGCCCTGGCCGTGGTAGCGCATGTCGGCGACGTAGCTCAGGCGCTGGTCGGACTCGGCGATGCTCTCCGTGCCCATCCAGTCGCGTGCGCGGCCGCCGAGCTCCTCGAGGATGCCGGCGACCTCGTCGGCCGGCGCCTCGCGCGTGAGCTTGATCAGCGAGCGCGTGAACTCGTTGCGGAAGTCGGCGACGAGGTCGCCGATCGCGCACAGGAGGCCCGGCGAGGGCGGCACGATCACGGGGTAGCTGCCCATCAGCTTCGCGACCGCGTTGGCGTGCAGGGGGCCGGCGCCGCCGAAGGCGACGAGCGCGAAGTCGCGCGGGTCGTGGCCGCGCTGCACGGAGACGAGCCGCAGCGCGCCGGCCATGTTCTCGTTGACGATCGCGAGGATGCCGTCGGCGGCCTGCTCGAGCGAGAGGTTCATGGCGTCGGCGATCGTCTGCACGGCTGCGCGTGCGGCGTCGACGTCGAGCGTCATCTCGCCGCCCAGGAGGCGCGGCGGGAGGTGGCCGACGACGACGTTCGCGTCCGTCACGGTCGGATCGGTGCCGCCTTTGCCGTAGGCCGCGGGGCCCGGCTCGGCGCCCGCCGACTGCGGGCCGACGCGGAGCGCGCCGGTGAGCTGCGGCACGTGGGCGACGGAGCCGCCGCCCGCTCCGACGGTGTGCACGTTGACGCTCGGGATCTTGATGCGGAAGTGGCTGATCGAGGTCTCGCGGCCGATCGTCGGCTCGCCGTTCTGGCACAGCGCGACGTCGGTCGACGTGCCGCCCATGTCGAACGTGAGGATGTTCGGGTAGCCCGCCTTGACGGCCACGTGGAGCGCGCCGGCGACGCCGCCGGAGGGGCCCGAGAGCACGCCGTAGATCGGGTTGCGCTGGGCCTCGGTGGTCGTCATCAGGCCGGCGTCGGAGCGCAGGATGTTGACGTCGCAGGTGGTGCCGAGCTCCTTCAGCGACTGTTGCAGGCCCTTCACGTAGTCGGCGACCTTGGGTCGCACGTAGGAGTTCATGCAGGCCGTGAGCGTGCGCTCGTACTCGCGGAACTCCGGCAGCACGTGCGAGCTCAGCGTCGTCGGGAAGCCCGGGTAGAGGCGCTCGACGATCTCGCCGATCTGCTCCTCGTGCGCGCTGTTGACGTACGAGTTGACCAGGCCGACGGTGAGCGACTCCACTCCGGAGTCCACGAGGTCGCGCACGATGCCCTTGACCTGCTCGCGGTCGACGGGCGTGACCACCTCGCCGCGCGCG
>DASXXY010000377.1:0-4692 GCA_036502805.1 Gaiellales bacterium
GTCCGTCGAGACGACCGTCACGCGCAGCACGGCAGCCTCGGGTACCGCGAGCGAGTACCAGGTGCTGCGGAAGCCGACGATGCCGGTGCACGACGGCAGCGGGTCGGCGTCCTCGGGCCCGGTCGTGGCGTCGCCCCAGTCGGTGGCCTGGACGTTGATGTCCTGGGGCGAGGAGAGCGACGTCCAGGTCAGCGGCGTGACCGGCAGCGCCGCGCTCGGCGTGTCGTTGGCCGGGGCGGCGGCCTGCGCCACTGCCGGGACGAGGCACGCGCACGCGACCGCGAGCAGTCGTACGAGCCTGATGGGGACGCGTCGGGGCATGGGTCTCGGCGAACGGGGCGCCGCTGCGCAGCGCTGCGGCTGCGCAGCGTGGTGCGCGGACCGAAGCCTAGCCTGCGGCCGCACGGCACGCCGGGCTCGCTCAGTAGTAGTAGCGGCGCGAATCCTGCCAGCCGCGGTAGGACAGGTAGCCGCAGCCGCCGAGGGCCGCGAAGAAGAGCAGCGCCGCGAGCGGCGACGAGCCGGCCCAGAGGTCGGCCGTGACGACGAGCAGGACGATGCCGACCACGCCGCCGTAGAGCATCGCCTTGCTGCGCGCGGGCATGAGCCCGAACGTGCCGCGGTTCTGGCGCCAGATCGAGAGCGCGAGCCCGGCCAGCACGATCACGAAGGCGATCCGCAGGACGAGGAAGAGGACGCTCGTGATCTCGCTGCCCGCCTCACCGAGGGCCGTCAGGCCGGCGGCGACGAGCGCGACGATGCCGAGGTTGCGCACCAGCGTGTTGTGCAGGATCACATGCCCCTCCCGGTCATGAACGCACGTGTCCCGAGCGCCGCGATGACGAACGCGATGATCGAGAATTGCAGCAGGTTCCGCCGCCCGTCGGCCGTGCGCGCGGAGTAGCCGAAGAGCACGGCCGCCGTCGGTAGCAGACCGTAGACGTAATGCAGCTCGACGGGCGCCCGGTAGCCGCCCGCGAGCAGGTAGAGCCCGAACGCACCCTGCAGCAGCGCGAGCGTGTGCGAGAGCGCGAGCAGCTGGCTCAGGAGCGACGTCACGGCGCGCCGGCTCCGCCAGGTCAGGATGCCCCAGATTCCCACCACGACGTTGATGGCGATGAACAGGCCGCCAAGGGCCATGTGGGCTTCCAGCACGCCCGTAGACTATCGCTGCCCCGGCGAGCGGCCGGGCCACGCGCGCAGCGGCCGGAGCGGCCGGCGGCCCGCGTTCCCCCTTCGGAGAGGAGCCCACGGATGCTGCAGGCCGGAGACGAGGCGCCCGACTTCTCGCTCGTGAGCGACGAGGGCGAGACGGTCACGCTGTCCGCGCTGCGCGGGAAGCCGGTCGTCTTCTACTTCTACCCCAAGGACGACACGCCGGGCTGTACGGCCCAGGCGTGCGCGCTGCGCGACAGCTACGGCGAGATCCTCGCGAGCGGCGCGGCGCTGTACGGCATCTCGCCCGACGACGCCGACTCGCACCGCGCCTTCCGCGCCCGCTACGGGCTGCCGTTCCCGCTGCTCGTCGACGAGGGCCACGCGACGGCGGATGCCTACGACGTCTGGCGCGAGCGCGCGAACGGTGCGATGGGCATCCTGCGCAGCTCCTTCGTCGTCGGCGCCGACGGCCGGCTGCTGGCGGCGTCGTACGACGTCAAGCCCGAGGACACGAGCCCGGAAGCCCTGGCGGCGCTCTCGGCATGAGCACCGCCGCGCCGCTCGCCGGCGTCCGCGTGCTCGACCTCTCGCGCGTGCTCGCGGGGCCCTATTGCTCCATGCTGCTGGCCGACCTCGGGGCCGACGTGGTCAAGGTCGAGCGCCCCGGGTCCGGGGATCCCACGCGCGCGTGGGGACCGCCGTTCCGCGAGGGCGAGTCGGCCTACTACCTGAGCGTCAACCGCGGCAAGCGCTCGGTCGCGATCGACCTCGGGGACGACGCGGGCTGCGAGGTCGCGCGGCGGCTCGCGGCCCGCTCCGACATCGTCATCGAGAGCTTCCTGCCCGGAGGTGCCGACCGCCTCGGCCTCGGCTACGCGGCGCTCTCGGCGGCCCGGCCCGGGCTCGTCTACACGTCGATCGCCGGCTACGCGCCCGAGAGCGTGGACGCGCACCGCCCGGGCTTCGACTTCGCGATCCAGGGCGAGGCCGGCGGCATGTCGATCACGGGCGAGGCCGGCGGCCCGCCGCTCAAGGTCGGCGTCGCGATCGCGGACATCACGACCGGCATGTTCGCGAGCATCGGCACGCTCGCCGCGCTGCGCGACGCCGAGGCCACGGGCGCGAGCCACCACGTCCAGGTCAGCCTCTTCGACTCGCAGCTGGCCTGGCTCGCGAACCGCGGCGCGGACTACCTCGTCGGCGGCGCCGAGCCGGGACGGATCGGCAACGCGCACCCGGCGATCGTGCCCTACGAGGCGTTCGCGACGAGCGACGGCCACGTGATCGTCGCGATCGGGACCGACGGGCAGTTCGCGCGCTTCTGCGAGGCCGCCGGCCTCGGCGGCCTCGCGACCGACCCGCGCTACGCGACGAACCCCGGGCGCGTCGAGCACCGCGGCGAGCTGGTGGCGCGCATCGCAGCAGCGATCGCCGCGCGGCCGACCGCCGAGTGGCTGGCCGTGCTCGCGGCCGCCAACGTCCCGGGCGGCCCGGTGCGCACGATCCCGGAGGCCTTCGCGCACGCCCCCTACGCGCTCGTCGAGCACGAGCATCCGCTGCTCGGCAGCATGCGCACGGTGCGCTCCCCGATCGGCATCGACGGCGCCTACCCCACCGCGGCCGCCGCGCCGCCGCTGCTCGGTCAGCACACCGCGGAGGTGCTCGCGGAGCTCGGCTACGACGGCGACCAGCGCGAGCGGCTGCTCGCCGGCGCCTGCCGGCTGGCCTGAGCGCAGGCGCTGCTGCGCGACGCCGCGGGCCGATCGGAAACGCGTCTTAGGTGGGTGGTCTAGCCCCCTACCTCCCGGTAGGTCGAGTTCCCGGCTGCATCGCCGAACTGGCCTACTGAACGCCCGGGACCCCTCGTAGATTGGAGCAAGTTTCCGCGGGTTCTTCGCCGCGGCATTTCTTGGACTGGGAAGGCTCGGGGACGCATGTCGGCAACGCCGCTTGAAGCACGTTCGGACTCGAACTCCCTGATCGCCGCCGACGCGGTCTCGTACGACGACGCGAGCCAGCACGACCACACCCCGGCCGGCCTGCGCCACGACCAGCCGAGGCGCCGCGGGTGGTTCCTGCGCCGCAGCCTCGTGCTCGCCGACGCGCTCGCGTTCCTGATCGCCACGATCGGCGTCGGCGCGCTCAACAGTGGCGCGCACACGCTCTCCCACCCGCCGCTCGTGTTCGGCGGCCTGTTCGCCTGGATCGCGCTCGCGTGGCTGTACGGCAACTACGGCCAGGACGAGCTGCGCATGGCGCGCAGCACGGCCGACGACGTGCCTGGACTCGTGCTGCTGGCGGCGGCGACGACCTGGGCCGGCCAGCTCGCCGACGCCGCGCTCGGCGTCAAGACGCCGCCGGTCGGCAAGCTCGCCGTCTTCTTCCTCGCGCTCGTCGTCTTCGCGACGGCGATGCGCGCGTTCGCCCGCATGGTGGTGCGCCGCTGGGTCGCGCCGACGGAGCCGACGCTCGTCGTCGGCACCGGCCGCATCGCGCGCCGCGTCGTCGAGAAGCTCGCAGCGCGCCCGGAGTACGGCATCCGCGTGATCGGGTTCGTCGACGACGACCCGCTCACCGACCACATCGGCGACGCGCCCTACCTCGGCCAGACCGACGAGATCGAGCGGCTCGTGCAGGAGCACGGCGTGCACCGCGTCATCCTCGCCTTCTCGCGCGCCGGCGACAGCCGCGGCGTCGAGCTCGTCCGTCGCTGCAACCAGGTCGGCGTGCAGGTCGACGTCGTGCCGCGCCTGTACGAGGTGCTCGGCTCCAAGACGCAGGTGCACGAGCTCGACGGCCTGCCGCTGATCTCGCTGCACTCGCCGCGCCTGCCGCGCAGCGCCCGCGTCGTCAAGCGCATGCTCGACATCTGCGTCGCCGTGACGATGCTGACGCTGCTGAGCCCGCTGCTCGCGTTCATCGCGCTGCGCATCAAGCTCGAGGCGCCGGGTCCGGTGTTCTTCCGCCAGGAGCGCATCGGCTGGCGCGGGCGGCGCTTCCGGATCTTCAAGTTCCGCTCGATGTACATCGACGCCGATCAGCGCAAGGCCGACTTCGCGGAGCTCAACAAGCACGACGAGGACGGCCCCACGATGTTCAAGATCCCCGAGGATCCGCGCATCACGCCGTTCGGCCGCACGCTGCGCAAGTGGTCGCTCGACGAGCTGCCGCAGCTGATCAACGTCGTCCGCGGCGAGATGAGCCTCGTCGGCCCGCGTCCGCTGATCATCGAAGAGGACCGCCACATCGTCGGCCACGGCCGCCGGCGCCTCGACCTCACCCCCGGCCTCACCGGCCTCTGGCAGGTCATGGGCCGCAGCGACATCCCGTTCGCCGAGATGGTCACGCTCGACTACCTCTACGTGACCAACTGGTCGCTCTGGGGCGACCTCAAGCTGCTCGCCCGCACGCTGCCGGCCGTCACCAGCGGCCGCGGCAGCTACTAGCCGCGGCGCCGGCAAGCGCTCACGCGCGCGTCGGCGACTCCTGCGAAGGAGGTGCCGTCGCTACCGCAGCGCGGGGCGGCGCGAGCTG
>DASXXY010000378.1:0-6407 GCA_036502805.1 Gaiellales bacterium
GGATCGCCGAGCTCGGCCTCGGCGCCGCCGAGCGCGACGTCCTCAGCGCCGAGCTCGAGGCGCTCGCGCACGGCTACCTCGACGACGCCGGCGCCGTCAGCGTCCTGCGCTGGCACGCGCTCTCCGGCTACACGCTCGAGCTGACGCAGGAGACGGGCGGCGTCTACACGTTCGGGGCCGGGACGAAGGGCCTGATCGACGCCATGGCCGCGCAGGCGCCGTTCCCGCAGTGGCTCTCGACGCCGGTCGACGCGGTGGTGCCCGTGAGCGACGGGGTGGAGGTGCGCACGCGCGGCGGCGACGTCCTGCGCGCGCGCACGTGCGTCTTCACGGTGCCGCTCAACGTGCTGCCGCACGTTCGCATCGAGGGCCTCTCCAGCGCCAAGCGCGACGCCATCGCGCTCGGCCAGGCATCGCGAGGTATAAAGCTCTGGTTGAGGGTGAGAGGTGAGGCGCGAGGCATCAACGCCGTCAAGCCCGGCCACCCGTTCGGCTACCTCATGACCGACCGCATCTTCGCGGACGGCACGCAGCTCCTGATCGGCTTCGGGCGCGATGCCGCCGTGGTCGATGTCGAAGACCGCGCGGCGCTCCAGCGGAGCCTCGACGAGCTCGTGCCCGGCCTCGAGATCGTGGACGCGCTGACACACGACTGGCTCGCCGACGAGTTCGCGCGCGGCACCTGGGCGATCCACCGGCCGGGCTGGTACGCGAAGCACCACGCGTCGATGCGCGCGCCCGAGCGGGGCATGGTGTTCGCGGGCTCCGACGTCGCCGACGGCTGGAGCGGCTTCGTCGACGGCGCGATCGAGTCGGGCCTGCGCGCGGCACGCCAGGTGCGGGCGCTCCTGCGCCCCGGCAGCTGACAGACTGCGGGCCTATGAGCGTCCCCGGCCATACCGCGCTCGGAGCCTGGAGCGGCGGCCGCTTCATGCACTTCGGCGAGCAGCTCGACGACGACCGCCTCGTCACGTTGCTGCGGCCCGGCGCCGACATCCACACGGTCGTGACGGCCGACGCCTACGGCGCCGGCGAGGGCGATCTCGTCGTCGGGCGCGCCATCGCCGGGCTCCCGCGCGACGCGTACTCGCTGATCGGCGCCGTCGGGCACGACATCTACGGCACCAAGCGCGACGGCTCGAAGGGCTTCCCGCGCTTCACCTCGCCCGCGCTGCGCGGCGAGGACGGCTACGCGGCGTACCTGCGCGAGGCGACCGAGCGCAGCCTCGAGCGCTGCGGGGTCGAGCGCTTCGACGTCCTCCTGCTGCACAATCCCGACCGCATCGGCTACACCTCGCCGGCGGTCTGGGAGGCCATGGCCGGCCTGCGCGAGGCGGGCCTGTGCGACGCGATCGGTCTCGCCCCCGGGCCTGCGAACGGCTTCACGCTCGACGTGATCGGCTGTCTCGAGCGCTTCGGGCACCTGATCGACTGGGCGATGCTGATCCTCAACCCGCTCGAGCCGTGGCCCGGCAAGCTCGCGCTGCCGGCCTGCGAGCGCCACGGCGTGCGCGTGCTCGCGCGCGTCGTCGACTACGGCGGGCTGTTCCACGACGACGTGCCGGACGAGGACTCGCTCGGCGAGACCGACCACCGGCGCTACCGCGCGGCCGGCTGGGTCGAGGCCGGGCGGGGGAGGCTGAACGAGCTGCGGCCGATGGCCGAGCGCCACGGCCTCACGCTGCTGCAGCTCTCGGCGGCCTGGACGCTCGCACAGCCCGCCGTCGAGTGCGTGGCGCCGACGCTGATCCAGGAGGCGGGCGCGCACGCGAAGCCCGTCGAGGCCAAGCGCGCGGAGCTCGCGGCGGTGTCCGCGAAGCCGGTGCTCGACGAGGACGAGCTGGCCGCGATCGCGGCGATCGGCGACAACACCGGCTGCATGGCGCTGAAGGGCGCGTCGCCGCGCCACGAGGGTGACGAGCGCCCGGACGCCTGGCCGCTCGACGACGAGCTGCGCGAGGTCGGACGCCGCTTCGGCATCGAGGCCGACCGGGATCTGAGCCTGCGCTGAGAGCTGCGGCTCCGCCTGGCCCTGCTCGCACGCGGATGCTACGTTGGGGCTGTCCGGCGTGGCCGTCACGCCCGGGACCTCGACTCATGCAGCGGACTCTTCGATCCCGGCGCCTCGCCCTCGCCGTCGCCCTGTTGCTCGCGCTCATCGCCGTGCCGGCGACCGCCGTGCAGGCCGCGACGCCGTCGAGCGGCGCGGCCGTGACGCCGTCGGCGCCCACGGCGCGCCTGGCCTACACGGCCAAGATCATGATCGCCACGAACGTCTGGACGCGGCCCGGCAGCGGCATCAAGCTGCTGCTGCCGACGCACGCGCAGTGGGGCGGCGGGCCGAACGTCCTGCTCGTGCTCGACACGGCGCTCTACCGCGGCAAGACGTGGCTGCGCGTGGCGCTCCCGAATCGGCCGAACGGCTCGAGCGGATGGATCCGCGAGGACTTCGTGCGCCTCAGCACGTCGCCCTGGCGGATCACCGTCGACCGCGCGGCGCACGTCGTGACCGTCTTCCGCGACGGCCGCAAGGTGCGCTCGTTCGAGGCCGTCATCGGTGCCGACGCGACGCCCACGCCGCGCGGCCTCTACGCGATCTACGAGAAGCTCCCGCAGGCCGACCCGAAGGGCTTCCTGGGCCCCTGGGCGCTGCATCTGACGGCGTTCTCGGACGTGCTCTTCAACTACGGCGGCGGCCCCGGCCGCGTCGCGATCCATGGGCGCGACGGCACGAGCCTGAAGGATCCGCTCGGGTCGTCGGCCTCGCACGGCTGCGTCCGCATCGACGACGCCAACGTGATCTGGATGGCGAAGGTCGTCCCGCTCGGCACACCGGTGCTCATCACCTGATCGGGTGAGCCCGTCCGGCGCGCTCGCGCCGATGCAGTGGGGATGGTGGCGATCGCCCGTATCGGCGTGCTCGCGGTCGCGGGAATCGCCGCTGCGGCGATCGCGCTCCCGCACCTCGTCTCGGCCAGCACGGCGCCCGTGCCGGCGCCGCTGCCGCTGACGCCCGTCGTCCTCAAGGACATCCCGGGCCGGCAGCTGCACGTGCCGCCGCCGCAGCGGCGCACGTCCAAGCCGAAGGCGCCGCTCGCGCTCGAGGTCGACCACCTGCCGACGCTCGCCCCGTACTCGCTGCCGCCGCGCCTGATCCTGAGGGCGCGCACGCAGCCCGCCGGGTCGCGCGCGGCGCTCGAGCGCCGTGTCCTGCACAGCTCGCACCTCGCGCTCTCGCCGCTCGCGCTGCGGGCCGTGAAGCATCACGAGGTCGCGCCGGGCGCGCTCACGCTGCTCCTGCACACGCCGCACCTCGGCGCGCCGCTGCTCGTCTTCTCGGCCAAGGGCCGCTCGCTCGAGGTGCAGGCGACGCGCATGTGGATGACGCGCAGCACGCTCGTCGCGCTCGGCCGCCTGCCCGTGGGCGCGCGTCCCGTGACGCTGCGGCTGCATCCCGTGACGAGCTCGTCGACCGACGTGCACGCCCGCCACGGCGGCATGCTCGGCCCGCAGGCGGTGGCGATCGCGAAGCGCTACCTCGGTGTCCCGTACGTCTGGGGCGGCTCGACGCCGACCGGCGGCTTCGACTGCTCAGGCCTCGTGATGTACGTCTACAAGCAGCTCGGCATCACGCTCGACCACTACGCGGCCTGGCAGTACCTCGAGGGCAAGCGCATCGCGCCGGACGACCTGCAGCCCGGCGACCTCGTGTTCTGGGAGCCCAAGGCGGACGGACCCGGCCACGTGGGCATGTACGTCGGCGACGGCAAGATGATCAACGCGCCGCACACAGGCGACGTCGTGCGCATCGTCAGCATCCAGGGCCGCAGCGGCTACGTCGGGGCGGTCCGGCCCTACGCGAGCTGATCGACGCGCTCGAGCGGCCCCGGGCCGAGCGCGAGCAGGCTGCCGGCGCTGATCGCGAGGCGGACGGGCCCTGAGACGATCTCGTTGCTGACGCCGCGCGTGGATCCGGGCTCGAGCGTCTCGGCGCGCAGCGGCCAGCGCAGGCCGTCGGTCGTGACGCCGTGCGCCGGGCCGCCGAGCGCGAGCAGCGTGAGCACCGCACCGGGCTCGCCCGCCAGCGAGACCGGCTCGCCGGCGTGCACCGCGAATGCACGCGCCGTGCCGATGCGCGCGTCGATGCGCAGCGGCGCGAAGCGCGCGGACGCGAGCAGCGCGAGCTCGGCGAGGTGGTGATCGAGGCGCGCACCGCCACCGCCGCTGACGACGGTCACGCGCCGTGCACCGAGGCCCAGCGCGTGTTCCAGCGCGAGCTCGAGGTCGGTCGCCTCCTTGTCGACGTCGTGGCGCTCGACGCGCACGCCGGCGGTCTCGGCGGCGCGCACGGCCGCGGCGCTCGCGGAGTCGAGGTCGCCGACCAGCACGTCGACGGCGAGGCCGAGCGCAGCGGCGTGCTCGAGGCCGGAGTCGGCGGCGATCACGAATGCGCCGGCGGGCAGCGGACCGACGTCGGCGGCGTCGGGCGCGGGGCCGCCGCTGACGACCAGGATGCGGCCCGTGCCGGTCGCTGCCTCCACCCGGCGAGTGTGCCAGGATCGAGTGGTGCGCGTGGTCACGCTCGGAGATCTGCTGCTCGACGTGGTCGTGCGGCTCGCGGCGCCTTACGCGCCCGACGACGACGTCCCGGCAGCGATCGCGCTCGTGCCGGGCGGTCAGGCCGCGAACGTGGCCGCGTGGGTGCGCGCGCTCGGGGCCGATGCGCGGCTCGTCGCGCGGCGCACGGACGACCCCGGCGGCCGGCTGCTCGCAGGTGAGCTCGAGCGCCGCGGCATCGAGCTCGCGGGACCGCTCGTCGCCGGCGAGCGGACGGGCAGCGTCGTGGCGCTCGTCGCGCCCGACGGTTCGCGCACGCTCGCGAGCGATCGCGGCGCCGCCGGCGACCTGACCGCGGCCGACGTCGAGGAGTCGATGATGGCCGGAGGCGACGTGCTGCACGTCGCGGGGTACACGCTGCTGCGCTCGGCCGGCGCCGAGGCGGCCCTGCGGCTCGCCGCGGCCGCCCGGCGCTACGGTGCTCGCGTGACCGTCGATCTCTCCACGGCGCACGGCATCGGCGCGCTCGGGCGCGACGAGATGCGCAGGCGCGTGAGCGCGCTCGCCCCCGACGTCGTGTTCGCGAACGAGGCCGAGGCGGCCGCGATCGGCGAGCCGCTCGGCGCCGTCTGGGTCGTCAAGCGCGGCGCGCGTGGCTGCACGGTCGAGCACGGGGGCGAGCTGTCCGAGCACGCCGGGCTCGACGTCGCGGACGTGCGCGACACGACGGGCGCCGGCGATGCCTTCGCGGCCGGCTTCCTGCTCGAGCGCGACGACCTCGCGGCCGCGGCTCGCGCGGGACAGGTCGCCGCGGCGCGCTGCATCGCGCACGTGGGAGCGCTGCCGTGAGCGAGCGCATCCGCATCGCGCCCGAGGTCGCCGACGCGCTCGCGCGCGGCAGGCCCGTCGTGTGCCTCGAGACGACGCTCGTCGCGCACGGCTTCCCGCTCGGCGAGGGCCATGCCGTCGGTGCCGAGTCGGAGGCTGCGGTGCGCGCCGCCGGTGCCGTCCCCGCGACCGTCGGCATCCTCGACGGCACGCTCGTCGTCGGCCTCGACGACGCCGAGGTGCGGCGCTTCAGCGAGGCCGGCGCGTCGGCGCGCAAGGTCGGCGCGCGCGATCTCGCCGCCTGCTGCGTGCAGGGGGCGCTCGGCGCCACCACGGTGGGCGGCACGCTCGCGGCCGTGCGGCCGCTCGGCATCGACGTGATGGCGACGGGCGGCCTCGGCGGCGTCCATCGCGAGTTCCCGTCGCCGCCGGATGTCTCGTCCGACCTCGGCGAGCTGGCGCGCACGCGCGTCGTGATCGTCTCGTGCGGCGTGAAGTCGCTGCTCGACGTGCCGGCCACGAGCGAGCTGCTCGAGACGCTCGGCATCCCCGTGCTCGGCTATCGCACCGACACGCTGCCGCTCTTCTACGCCGCCGCGGGCGGCCCGCCGGTGTCCGCGCGCGTCGAGTCGGCCGCGGAGGCCGCCGCCGTCGCCCGCGCGCACTGGGAGCTCGGCGCGGCCGGCGCCGTCGCGCTCGCCCGCCCGCCCGCGCCGAGCCTCGACGACGTCGAGCCGCTGATCGAGGAGGCGCTCGCCGAGGCCGTGCAGCAGGGCGTGCGCGGGCCGGCGATCACGCCGTTCGTGCTCGGGCGCCTGCATGCGCGCAGCGGCGGTCGCACGCTGCGCGCCAACCGCGATCTGATCGTCGGCAACGCGGCGCTCGCGGGCGAGGTCGCCGTCGCCCTGCGCGCTCTGGCGTAGCATCGCGAGCATGCAGCGAGTGACCGGGATCGGCGGCGTGTTCCAGCGCGCCGAGAACGCCGCGAGCCTGCTCGGCTGGTACGCCGAGCATCTCGGCGT
>DASXXY010000379.1:0-3840 GCA_036502805.1 Gaiellales bacterium
CGCGCAGGTCGCGCCCGCGCGCTGCCGCATCGCCGACGTCCGCGGCCTGCTCGCGACGACGGCGAGAGTGCGCATCGCGACCGGGCACTGCACGCCGCGAACGGTCGTCGTCGCGCTGCGGAACGGCGTGCCGCTACGGCGCGGGCACGCGCTCGTGCGCGCGTCCTCCGCCGCTCGTCCCGGCCGCTCGCCCGGTGCGGGCAGGCGCTGGACGCTGCGCGTCGAGCAGGTGCTGCAGAAGCTCGGAGCGATGCTCGCCGCGCGCTCGCCGGAGACGATCTACGTCGGCTGGGAGGCCACACCGAGCGCGCTCGCGGCGAATCCCGGCGCGCGCTTCCGCTGAGCAAGCGCGCCGCTCAGGCGAGCAGCGCGATGCCCGTCGCGACGAGCCACAGCGACCAGGCGACGTAGGCGGCCGGCGTGACGCGCTCGGCGAGCTTCCAGCCTTCCGGCTCGTTCGGCCCGACGAACTCGAGCGCGCACAGCATCAGCACCGGGCCGATCACGATGCCGATCGCGCCGAGCCAGCCCGGGGCGGCCGAGGCCTCGGTCAGCGCGACGCCGGCGAGCGTCGTCCAGGCGCCCGTCAGCCCGTACCCGAGGTGCTCGCCGACGGCGACGCCGAGGTAGCGGTTGAACGACTGGAAGACGACGTCGACGGCCTCGCGCCGGGCCGGCGTCGCGTCCGCAGCGGCTGCCGTGCGCGCGAGGTACGGCACGAGGAATGGCCAGCGCACGAGCCCGAGGAACTGCACGAGCCCCGCGAGCACGCCCACGGTGGTGGCCACCGAGAGCAGCGCGGCGCCGGCGCCGTCGAGCGACGACGACAGCAGGACGACGAGCGGCACCATCAGCAGCGCCGTGAGCGCGAAGGCCCACCACGGCAGCACGAGCTGCCTGCCGCCGGCCTGGAAGCGCGCGAGCACCTCGCCGGTCGGCCTGCGCAGGATGTCGGGGTAGTCGAAGCGCGCGGCGAGCAGGCCGAACGCGCCGTTGAAGGCGATGGGCACGACGATCAGGAACAGCCCGGCGAGCGTCGCGGAGCTCACGCTCCCCTCCCCCGCGCTGCGCCGCGACAGCCGGCTGCCCGGCGCTTCGCTGCTCGCATTCGACTCACGCTGGCGGCGAGTATCGCAAACGCCGCAGCCGCCGTCGCAGGCTGCCCGCAGCGGCTGTGAGAATGAGCCCGTGCCCGACGCTCTCGCCACGCTCACCGCCCGCCTCGCCGCGATGTTCGACGCGGTCTCGCCCGGCTCCGATCCGGTCGTCCGCCCGTCGGATCACTCGGACGCCCAGGCCAACGGCGCGCTCGCGCTCGCGAAGGCGCTCGGCCGCTCGCCGCGCGAGGTCGCCGCGGACGTCGTGGCGCAGGACGACCTCGCAGACATCTGCTCGCGCGTCGAGATCGCCGGGCCCGGCTTCATCAACCTCACGTTCAGCGACGCCTACCTCGCGTGCCTCGTGGCCGAGATGGCCGCCGACGACCACCTCGGCGTGCCGCCGGCCGCTGCACCGGAGCGCGTCGTCGTCGACTACTCGGCGCCCAACGTGGCCAAGGAGATGCACGTCGGCCACCTGCGCTCGACCGTGATCGGCGACGCGCTCGTGCGCCTGCTCACGTTCGCCGGCCACGACGTGATCCGCGAGAACCACGTCGGCGACTGGGGCACGCCGTTCGGGATGCTGATCGAGCACCTCGTCGACATCGGCGGCACGGCCGGGGTCGGCGAGCTCGGTGCGGGCGACCTGACCGCGTTCTACCGCGAGGCGCGAGCCGTCTTCGACACGAGCGAGGAGTTCCAGGCGCGCAGCCGCGAGCGCGTCGTGCGCCTGCAGGCCGGCGACCCCGAGACGCTGCGCCTGTGGCAGCTGCTCGTCGACCAGTCCGCGGCCGAGTTCCAGTCCGTCTACGACCAGCTCGGCGTGCTGCTCACGCCGGCCGACATCGTCGGCGAGAGCTTCTACAACCCGCTGCTCGCCGGCATCGTCGGCGACCTCGACGCGAAGGGCCTGCTGCAGGAGTCCGACGGCGCCCGCGTCGTCTTCCCGCCGGGCTTCGCCGGCCGCGACGGCGAGCCGATGCCCGTGATCGTGCAGAAGGCCGACGGCGGCTACAACTACACGACCTCCGACCTCGCGACCGTGCGCGACCGCGTCGGGCGGCTCGCAGCGACCTGGCTCGTGTACGTCGTCGGCGCGCCGCAGGCGCAGCACTTCGCGATGGCCTGGAAGGTCTGCGAGCTGGCGGGCTGGCTCGAGCCGCCCGCCCGCTGCGTGCACGTGCAGTTCGGCAACGTGCTCGGCGACGACCGCAAGATGCTGCGCACGCGCGCCGGCGGCACGCTGCGCCTCGCCGAGCTGCTCGACGAGGCGGTCGTGCGCGCCCGCGCCGTCGTCGAGGAGCGCAGCGCCGGCCTCGACGAGCAGGAGCGCGCCGCGATCGCGCACGCGGTCGGGATCGGCGCGGTCAAGTTCGCCGACCTCTCGAGCGACCGCGTCGGCGACTACGTCTTCAGCTGGGATCGCATGCTCGCGCTCGACGGCTTCACGGCCCCGTACCTGCAGTACGCGCACGCGCGCATCCGCTCGATCTTCCGGCGCGCCGGCGACGACGAGGCCTGGCGCGGCGGCACGCCGATGCTTGTCGAACCCCAGGAGCGCGCGCTCGCGCTCGCGCTGTCCGGGTTCGCGCCGGCCGTCGGCGAGACGGTCGAGCGCCTCGCTCCGCACCGCCTGTGCGGCTACCTGTTCGAGCTCGCGCAGGCGTTCACGTCGTTCTACGACGCCTGCCCGGTGCTGCGCGACGACGTCGGCGCCGAGACGCGCGCGAGCCGCCTCGCGCTCTGCGACGTGACGGCGCGCACGCTGGCGACCGGGCTCGACCTGCTCGGCATCGAGGCGCCGCAGCGCATGTGAGCCGGCGCGGCCCGCGTGCCGCGCGCGCAACACGGGGGTCTGACCCGCACGTTGCGGGCCTGACCCCGTTGTTGCGGGTCTGACCCGCACGTTGCGGGTCAGACCCCCGTGTTGCGGGCCTGACCCCGCGTGTTGCAGGCCTGACCCCTCGTGTTGCGGCTGGCGGGCCGTTTCCGGGTCAGGCCGGGTGCGACACGGCCAGCGGCGGGCCTGCGACCTGCATGCCGACCTCGGCGCCGAGCCTGCGGAAGGCCTCGGGCGTCATCTCGGCGGGCGCGAGCGCGGCGAAGCCGTCGAAGAACCGCTCCATCCCGGCCGGGGTGAAGAAGATGAGCACGCGCGCGGCGTCCTCGCCCGCGTTCGTGAAGCAGTGCGGCACCCCGCGCGGCACGAACATGAACGTTCCCGGCGGCGCGGGCCGCACGTCGTCGCCGAGCCGGAAGCGCACGTCGCCGGCGAGCGTGTAGAGGCCCTCGTCCTCATTGGCGTGCACGTGCAGCGGCGGCCCGCCACCCGGGGGCACCTCGGTCTCGAGCACGAGCAGCCCCCCGCCGCTCTGCTCGCCCCGGAGCTTGTAGGTGAACGCGCCGTTGACGGGATTCCTGATGGTGTCGCCCTCGCCGGGCCGCACGTGGACCGGCACAGATCCTGCGCTCATCGCCCTCTCCCTCGGGTCGGTGGCCGTCGCGGCCACCGGTCAACCATACGCACGGGCACGAGACGGCCCCTCCCCCTGCGGGACGAGTCCGCGGGCGCCGCGTCACCCGTCCGGATGGGGACGCGCCCGCCGGCGCTGCGAGCAGCTATCTTCGGCACCAGCACCAGCACCAGCACCAGCACCAGCGAGAGCCGGGCGCTGCGCTCGCCGACGAATGGTGTCCCGCGTCGGACGTTCGATGTCGCGATTGCACCGTCCGGGCACCC
>DASXXY010000380.1:0-5288 GCA_036502805.1 Gaiellales bacterium
CGATGCTCACGCGGTCGAGCTCCTCGGCCTGGTCCTCGAGCGTCAGCGGGAGCAGCTCGAGCACCGTCGCGGGCCGGGGGTGCGTCACGCGCAGGGCGACCTGGCCCTGCCAGCGCGCCGCCTCGATCTCGGCATCGCCCGCGCGCATCGGGTGGGGCAGGCTCGCGGCCTCCGCGAGCGCCGCGGCGACCGCATTCGCGAGCCGCTCGGCGCGCGCCGGGAGCGCGCTCCCGGCGGCGATCGGCAGGCTCAGGGCCACGCCGTCGCTCGTCTCCGCGAAGACGACGGGCACCGCCCCGGGGCGGCCTGCCTCGAGCAGGCGCCGGCCGCTCTCGCGCAGCGCTCCGAGCACGTCTTCACGCCGCTGCGCGGGCCGGAGCAGCGCCAGCGCGGCGGCATCCACGGTCGCGCCTCGAGCGACCCGAGCTTGCCGCGCAGGTCCTCGGCGACGTCGTCGCCGACCGCCTCGATGACCTCCGCGCGATCGAGCAGCCTGCGCGCATCCACGGCGCTCGCGCGATTCGTGATGTACGGATCCTTCATCACGTCTGCGAGCGGCCGGTCGGCGGCGACCTCGCGGATGACGTAGCGCACCATTGCGTCCTCGGTTGCTCCCATGGCGCAAGCGTACAAGAGCCCGCCGGCGCGGCTGGACGCGCCTCCCCGCGGCCCGCGCTACCGTTCCGGCGATGAGCCAGCCCCCAACGACCACCAGCGCGGGCGTCCACTGGGACCTCGCTCCGCTGTTCGCCGACGCCGACGCCGCGCGCGCCGCGGTGCCCGCGCTGATCGAGTCCTCGCGCGCGTTCCGCGAGCGCTGGCGCGGCCGCGTGGCGACGCTTCCCGCGGGCCGGCTCGCCGAGGCGCTCGACGAGCTCGCGACGCTCGACAACAGCCTCTCGCGGCTCGCGTCCTACTCCGGACTGCGGCTGACGACGAACGTCAACGGCGAGGCCGAGCGCGACCTCAACGCCGCAGTCGAGATGGCGCTCGTCGAGATCCAGAACCTGCTGCGCTTCTTCGAGCTCGAGTGGATCGGCGCCGACGACGAGCACGCCGAGGCCGTCCTCGCCGACCCGGTCGTGAGCAGGAACCGCCACTACCTCGCGAGCTCCCGCCGCTTCGCGCCGCACACGCGCAGCGAGGCCGAGGAGGAGATGCTCGGCGAGCGCGATCCCGCCGCCGCCGGCGCGTGGCACACGCTCTTCGACCAGGTCACCTCGACGCTGCGCATCCCGTTCGAGGGCGAGGATCGCACGATCGACGAGGTGCTCTCGCGCGTGCGCGGGCCGGTGCGCGAGACGCGCCTGGCGGCCTACGAGGCGCTCTTCACGGCGCTCGAGCCTCAGACCGGCGTGCTCGCGCACGTCTACGACTCGCTCGTCGCCGACCGCCTCGTGCTCGACCGCGTGCGCGGCTACACGCACCCGCGCGAGCCGCGCGACCTCGACAACGAGCTGCCGAGCAAGGCCGTCGACGTCCTGCTCTCGGCCGTGGAGCGCCATCACCACCTGGCGCACCGCTGGTTCCGCCACAAGGCCAGGCTGCTCGGCCTCGAGAAGCTCTCGCTGGGCGACCAGTACGCGCCGCTCGGCTCGACGCGCGCCGTCTCCTACGAGGATGCGACATCGCTCGTCGAGCGGGCGCTGGACGACTTCTCGCCGCGCATCGGCGACGTCGCGCGTGGCCTCTACCGCGACAACCGCATCGACGCCGAGCCGCGCCAGGGCAAGCGCGGCGGCGCCTTCTGCGCCTCGATCGCGCAGGACGCCCTGCCGTACATCATGCTGAACTTCACCGATCAGATGGACGACGTGCGCACGATCGCGCACGAGATCGGCCACGCGATGCAGTTCCAGCTCGCGGGCGAGCGCCAGACCGCGCTCTCGCACCACCCGCCGCTCGCGCTCGCCGAGGTGCCCTCGACGTTCGCCGAGATGATCGTGACCGACCGCCTGCTCGCCGCCGCGGCCGACGACACGCAGGTGCGCCTCGGGCTGCTCGCGTCGAGCGTCGAGACGGCGTTCGCGACCGTCTTCCGGCAAACCCACATGGTGCGCTACGAGCAGGGCGCCTACGGCCTGCGGGCCGAGGGCAAGGCGCTGCTGCCCGACCGCCTGGGCGAGATCTGGCTCGCGACGAACCGCCCCTACTACGGCGACGCCGTCGACCTGCCGGAGGGCTACCGCCTCGGCTGGGCCTACATCCCGCACTTCATCCACACGCGCTTCTACACCTACGCGTACGTCTTCGCGCACCTCGCGAGCCTCGCGCTCGCGGCCAAGTACCGCGAGGACGGCGATGCCTTCGTCGGCCCGTACCTCGACTTCCTCGCGATCGGCGGCGCGGCCTCGCCGCAGGAGCAGCTCGCGAGCATCGGGCTCGACATCACGCGCGACGACGTCTGGGACGCCGGCTTCGCCGAGATCGAGCGCCTGATCGAGCTCGCCGAGGCGATCCAGCCGGACGCCTAGCGCCGCACGCCCCGCGCGCTACGCGTTGCGATACAGGCCGCTGGAGAACGGGCACGCGCCCGTGCTCGCCGCCGCCGGCATGGGCGCCGCGGCCGTGACGTCGGGCGCGAGGTCGCCGTCGATGTTCGGCCCCGGCACGAGCGCGCGGTAGCGCGCGCCGCGCCAGGCCGGGTCGCGGATCAGCAGCGCGAAGCCGCGCGGCCGCGTCAGCACGCCCATGATCCGGAACCAGCGGCCGGCGCGCAGCACGTCGATGTAGACGTTGCGGCCGAGCGCGTCGAGCGGCCGGCCGCTGAGCGTGTGCGCGCCGCCGTAGAACGGGGCGCCGTGGTAGGTCGCGGTGCCGCAGATGCGCGGCAGCCGGCCGTGGTCGACCCACTCGCCCGTGAGCCGCAGCTGCGGCTGCGCCCCGCGCCAGCGCGCGAGCCGCAGCTCGGGCGCGGCGAGCCTCCCGAACTGACCGAGGCGCCGGACGCGCTGGAGCGCGTAGCGCGTGCCGTTCGGCAGCACGACCTGCGCGACGCCGAACGCGACCGCCGGCCGCACGTGCCGCCCGATCCGCACCCGTCCGACGTGCCGCGGGCGGTACGACACGCGATCGCCGCGCACGACCGCCCGCCGCGTGCGGCCGCCCTCGCGCCACGTGATCACGGCGCTCCCGTCGCGCGCGACCGAGAGCCGCTCCGCGCTCGTCCGCGAGGCGATCTTGAGCGTCGCTCCGGCGCTCGCCGGCAGGACGATCCACGCGAGCATGGCGATGATGACGACGAGCACCCGGCGTCCAGCCACGGCGCAGCCCCTTCCCTCGTTGCGAGCCCCGGATGCACGGTAGCCCGAGCCGGCCCGATCGCCGCACACCCGGTTCCATGACGTTTCGGTACGTTCGGCGACGCGCAGGGTCCGCGCCCGCGTGTGCTACGGGCGCGCCGCTCGGCGCCGCAGGACCCTGCGGTCCTCGACCCGCCTCGTCACGCCGTCGGCGTCCAGGCGCTCGAGCAGGGCCTGGGCGATGCGGCGGCTCGCTCCCAGGACGTCGCGCAGCTCCGCGAGCGTGATCGAGCCGTGCTCCGTGCAGCGGGCGATCACGAGCTCGCGGGCCTCGTCGAAGCGCTCCGCGGTGTAGGCCAGGTCGCCGCCGAAGCGCACGAGCGCGCCGCTGCGCTCGAGGGCGGTGCAGAGCGCGCCGAAGTCGCGCTCCGAGAGCGCCGAGGCGCCCTGCAGCGCGGGCAGGTCGGGCGGCGAGAAGCCGCCCTCGGCGAGCGCGTCGAGGATCGCCGTGGCCTCGGCGGCATGGCTGCCGTGGGCGTCCGCGCGCGCGCCGGCGAGCAGCACGTGGGCGCCGTCGCGCTCGAGCACGCCGTCGGTGGCGAGCCGCGTCAGCAGCGCGTCGGCGCCCGGGCCGGCGGGGACGACGGCGTCGGACGGAACGGCGGGCTCGAGCGGATGCTCGGCGGCGTGCCGCCCGAGCGCCGCGTGCGCCTCCGCGCGCAGGTCGGCGTAGCGGGCGGCGGTCAGCCACGCGGGCTCGGAGCCGGGCAGGGCGATCAGCTCGCCGGCGTCCGTCAGCTCGGCGAGCACGGCGCGCGCGGCAGCAGTCTCGAGCAGGCCGGCGGGAGCGATCCGCCCGAGCGTGACGGGCCACGCGGCGCCCTGCAGCGCCGCGCGCACGAGCGACGGGACGTCGCCGCCGGCGAGCAGCTGCATGCGGTCGATCGCACCCTCGCCGCCACCGTGCCGCTGCGGGGCGGGGTCGAGCACGAGCGCGCCGGCGATCGTCGCCTGCGGCGCCGTCGTGCGCAGCACCGCGCGGTCGCCGCGCGCGGCCGCGACGAGCTCGCGCAGGCGCAGCTGCGCGAGACCGGCCGCACCGGGCAGCAGGCGGTCGGAGTCGAGCAGCGCGACGCGCGCGTCGATGCAGGCCGTGCCGAGCAGCACCTGCACGAGCGCGCCCTGCGCGACTCCCGGCCCGCCGGGCAGCGCCTGCAGCTCGACGTCGAGGCGGTAGCTCGCAGGTAGCGAGCCCGGCGTCGCCAGCGACGCCCCGCGGGGGATCGCATCCCGCTCCGCGCCGACGAGGTTCGCGGCCACGCGCTGGCCGGCGTCGGCGCACTCGACGGCCTCGTCGTGCACCTCGACGGAGCGCACGCGCACCTCGCCGCCCGCAGGCGCGAGCACGAGCCGGTCGCCCGCGGCGATCGCGCCCGACCAGAGCGTGCCGGTCACGACCGTGCCGATGCCCTTGAGCGTGAAGGCGCGGTCGATCGGCAGCCGCGTCGCGCCGCTGCGCGGACGCGGCTCGACGGCCGCGGCCGCGCGGTCGAGCGCCTCGCGCAGCTCGTCGAGGCCGGCGCCCGTGCGCACGGACGTCTCGACGATGGCCGCGCGCGCGAGCGCCGTGCCGGCGAGCAGGTCGTCGACGTCCGCGGCCGCCAGCTCGGCCGTCTCGTCGTCCACGAGGTCGCGCTTCGTGAGCGCGACGACGGCCGTGCGCAGGCCCAGCAGCTCGAGGATCGCCGCGTGCTCGCGCGTCTGCGGCATCACGCCGTCGTCGCACGCGACGACGAGCAGCGCGAGGTCGATGCCGGTCGCGCCCGAGATCATCGTGCGCACGAAGCGCTCGTGCCCGGGGACGTCGACGACCGAGAGCGAGCGCCCGGACGGCAGCGCGAGGCTCGCATAGCCGAGCGCGATCGAGATGCCGCGCGCGCGTTCCTCGGGGAGGCGGTCGGTGTCGACGCCGGTGAGCGCGTGCACGAGGGCGGACTTGCCGTGGTCGATGTGCCCGGCGGTGCCGAGCGTGAGCGCCCGCCCGCC
>DASXXY010000381.1:0-3082 GCA_036502805.1 Gaiellales bacterium
GCGCTTGCGCGGCCTGCGCCGGAGCTCGGCCCAGAGCGTGCCCGCGATGCCCGCGGGCGGCTCGCGGCGCTCCGGCTCGAGCGCGATCTGGACGCCGAGCGCGTCGAGGACGTCCGCCGCGCTGCCGACGGGCGCCGCCCCCGCGCGCAGGAGCGTGAGCGTGCCCCCGCCCAGCTCCAGCCACGGGGCGCCCGGCACCGCCAGGACATCGCGGCCGATGGCGAGCGCGTGGTCGGCCGTGATCAGCGCGCCCGAGCGGCGGGTCGCCTCCACGACGACCGTCGCCTGGGCGAGCGCCGCGACGATGCGGTTCCTGACGGGGAAGCGCCACGGCGCGGGCTCGACTCCCGGCCCCCACTCCGACACGATCGCCCCGCGCTCGGCGATGCGCCGCGCGAGCGCCGCGTTGCGGCGGGGGTAGTCGCGGTCGATGCCGCAGCCGAGCACGGCGACGGTGCGGCCCCCGCCGTCGAGTGCACCCGCGTGGCAGGCGGCGTCGATGCCGAGCGCGAGCCCGCTGATGATGCTCACGCCGGCCTCGGCGAGCTCGCACGAGAGCGTGCGCGCGAAGCGCTCGCCCGCGGCGGACGGCGAGCGCGCGCCCACCATCGCGACCGACGGTGCGGCAGTCAATGCGACGAGCGACGGCGCACCGCGGACGTGCAGGCGCTTGGGCTCCCCCACGCCGAGATGTGCGAGCGACTCCGGCCACTCGGGATCGCCACGCTCGAGGACGCGGACGGCTGCAGTCATCCGAGCCCCTTGCCGCGCGGGATCAGCGCCAGCGCCTCGGCGACGTGCTCGCGCGTCACGCCGGCGCTCGCCGCGCGATCGGCCGACGAGCGCGCGAGCCGCAGCACCCGCACCTGGCGTCGCGCGCTCAGCCGCTGCGACTCGGCCGCGCGCTCCAGCAGGGCGCGTGCGTCCGGGGCGATGCCGAGGCGCTCCAGATCCGCGAGCTCGAGTCGCGCATTCGGGACGGACTGGCCGCGCGCGGCCTGCCAGTCGCGCGCCGCTGCGACGCGCGCCGCGACGACCGACGTCGCCTCCGGACGATCGCGGCTGAGCGCCTCCGGATCGGGCGCGTCGACGCGCACCACGAGATCGAGCCGGTCGATCAGCGGCCCGCTGAGGCGCGCCCGGTAGCGCTCGACGCGCTCGGCGGTGCACGTGCACCCGCCCGCTCCCCCGCACGGGCAGGGGTTGGCGGCCGCGACGAGCTGCACGCGCGCCGGGAAGCGCACCCGCCCGGCGACGCGCACGACCACCAGCTCGCCGTCCTCGAGCGGCTGCCGCAGCGCCTCGAGCGCGCCGCGCGAGAACTCCGTCAGCTCGTCGAGGAAGAGCACGCCGCCGCTCGCGAGCGAGATCTCGCCGGGTCGGGGCATGGGCCCGCCCCCGATCAGCGCCGGTGCCGACGCGCCATGGTGCGGCGCACGGAACGGCGGCCGCCTGATCGCCCCGGCGCCCGGTCGAAGGACGCCGGCCGCCGAGTGCACGCGCGTCACCTCGAGAGCGGTCGCATCGTCGAGCGCCGGCAGCAGGCCCGGCAGCCGGCGGGCGAGCATGGTCTTCCCCACGCCCGGCGGGCCGACCATGAGGAGGTTGTGGCCGCCAACCGCCGCGAGCTCGAGCGCACGTCGCGCGAGCGGCTGTCCGCGCACGTCGGCGAGATCCGGCCCGTCGGGCTCTGCCGCAGCGAGCGCGGGCGTCGCGACCGGCAGGTCGAGCTCGTCGTTGAGCCACGCCACGACCTCCGTGAGGTGCCGGGCGCCGTAGACCGGGATGCCCGTGATGAGCGCGGCCTCGGCGGCGCATGCGAGCGGGCAGACGAGCGCCTGAAGCCCCACGCGCCGCGCGGTCTCGGCCGCGATCAGCGCCCCGTGCACGGGTCGCAGCCGGCCGTCGAAGGCGAGCTCGCCGAGCACGAGCACCCGCGCGCAGCGCTCACGCGGGAGCTGATCGCTCGCGGCGAGGATCGCGACCGCGATCGCGAGGTCGTGGCGCGAGCCGAGCTTGGGGACGTTGCCCGGTGCGAGGTTCACGATCACGCGTCCGCTCGGCCACCACAGCTCGCTCGCGATGACGCCGGCGCGGACGCGCTCGCGCGCCTCGTTGACGGAGCGATCGGGCAGGCCGACGATGATCGTCGCGCCGTGTCCGCGCCCGCTCACGCGCGCCTCGACCTCCACCAGCTCGCCGTCGACCCCGATCGCGGTCTGGCTGTTGGCGTTCGCGATCACCCGGTCAGGCTATGACCTCTCTGTGCTACATGACTGTCACAGCTCGAACGCATCCGGCACGTAGCGAATGCGATGGCCGTCGATCGTGACGAGATCGACGCGGACGCGCCGCACCCACTCGTAGCCGCGGCTGTCGGCCAGCCAGCTGGCCGAGCGGGAGAGCCCGGCCACGCGCTCGCCATCGACGGCCTCGGCAGCGCCTCCCGCACGCCGCGCCTTGACCTCGACGACCGCCAGCGTGTGCCCGTAGCGGGCGACGATGTCGACCTCGCAGGCGCCGCGGACGCGCATGTTGCGCGCCAGGACGCGACCGCCGCGCAGCCGTACGAGCCAGGTCGCGAGCGTCTCGCCCCGGTGCCCGAGCGCGTGCGCCCGGGCCATCAGGCCGTGAGCAGCGAGAGCTGCAGCGCGCCGACCGTCGCGAACGAGCGGCGGTGCAGCGGGCAGGGCCCGTGGCTCACGAGCGCCTCGCGGTGTCTGGGCGTCGAGTAGCCCACGTGCCCGTCGAAGCCGTACTCGGGGTAGTCGCCGTGCAGACGGCGCATCAGGCGGTCGCGCGTGACCTTCGCGATGATCGAGGCGGCGGCGATCGCGGCGCTCGTGCCGTCGCCGCCGACGATCGCCCGGTGCGTGCGCGCGAGCGGCACGCGGAAGCCGTCGGACAGGAGCAGCGCCTCGCCCGGGGCGTCGAGCGCGTGCAGCGCACGCGCCAGCGCGGAGAGGTTCGCGCGGTGCACGCCCCGCCGGTCGACCTCGAGCGCGGGCGCGACGATCACGCTGACGCGCGTGGCGCAGCGGAGCACGGCCTCGTAGAGCTCCTCGCGCTGCTCGAGCGTGCG
>DASXXY010000382.1:0-2950 GCA_036502805.1 Gaiellales bacterium
CGCTGCATGCGGCCCTCGAGCGCGTACGTGAGGCCTGACGCGAAGTCGATCAGGCGCTTCGCGAGGCTCGCCTCGACGGTCTGCAGGTTGATGATCACCGGGATGCCGCGCTTGTAGCGGTCGCCGATCGGCTGCGCGTCGTTGAACGTGCGCGGCACGCTCAGGTAGACCTTCGGGACGTCGTCGGCGCCGATCGAGTCGGCGGGCCGCAGGACGGCCGTCTGGGCCGCCGCGTCGCGGAGGCGGCGCCGGCCGGCCGGTGCGGCGTCCTCCGAGAAGATGTCGTCGACGCGCACCTCGCCGCGACCGCGGCGGGCGTCGAGCGGGCGGACGTTCGGCCGCCGGCGGTAGCGCTGCTCGAGATCCTCCTCGGCGAGCGTGCCGTCCTCGTCGTCGTCCTCGTACAGGTCATCGTCCTCGGCGAGGCCGAAGTACACTTTCGTCTTGTACCACACGTCACCGAGACCCATGAGTGGCGAGACTATACGCTCGACCGCCGGTAGAGGGTCGATCCCAGCCGGACGATCGTCGCGCCCTCCTCCACGGCGACCGCGTAATCCTGGCTCGTGCCCATCGAGAGACGCGCGAAGGAGTGCCGTCCGGACCAGCGCCCCGTGAGCTCCCCGGCGAGCTCGCGCAGGGCCGCGAAGTGCCTGCGCGAGCCCTCAGCGGCCTCCGCCAGCGGGGGCATCGTCATCAGCCCCTCGACGCGGATCCGCTCGAGCGCGGCGAGCGACTCGAGGAAGTCGTCGAGGCCGGCGAGCGCGACGCCCTGCTTGGACTCCTCACCCGCGACGTTGACCTCGACGAGGCACGGCACGGCCAGCTCGCTCGCGCGCTCGAGGCGCTCGGCGGCCGAGAGCGTCGAGAGCGAGTGCACGAGCCGCACGCGGCCGGCGAGGTCGCGCGCCTTGCGGCTCTGGAGATGGCCGATGAAGTCCCACTCGAACGGCTCGCGGCCGCCCTCCTGCTTCGCGATCAGCTGCTCGACGCGGTTCTCGCCGACGAGCTCGATGCCCGCCTCCGCGAGCACCGGCATGTCCTCCGGCGCGACGTACTTGATCGCCGCCAGCAGCTCGACGTCGCCGGGCTGCCGCCCTGCGCGCCTCGCCGACTCCGCGATCGCCGCGCGCGCCCGCGCCAGGTTCTCGCGCACCACCTGCAGCTCCACGCTCATGCGCGCTCCTCCTCGATGTAGGCGATCACGGCCTGGCGGCCGCTCGCGCGCCCGTCGCGCCGGTGCGAGTGGAACCGCTCCGGGTCGCAGATCGTGCAGAGCCCGGCGCTGACGACCTCGGCGGCGCCGCTGCGCTCGAGTGCGCGCTGCGCGCAGAGCGCGAGGTCGGCCCGCCCCGCGCGCACGACGTCGTCGCCGAAGCGCTCGCGCAGCGGGGCGGCGACGTCGTCCCCCACGTCGTAGCAGCAGGCCCCGGCCCCGGGCCCGATCGCGGCCGAGAACCCGCTCCCGACGCGCTCGGCCGCGGCCTCGAGCACGCCCGCGACGAGCCCGCGCCAGCCGGCGTGCACGGTCGCGATCCTTCCACCGCCGCGCGCGACGAGCGCGGCCGTGAGGCAGTCGGCGCCGTGGGCGACGAGCGCGAGCCCCGGCTGCGACGTCACGAGCGCATCGGCCTCGGGCCACGCCGTGGCGGGCGTGAGATACGCGCCTGGTGCAGCGGCGTCGGGCTCGAGCACGACGCTGCCGTGCACCTGGTGCAGGCTCCGGGCGCGCGCGGGGTCGGCGCCCGCGGCGACGAGCGCCCGGCGCCGGTTCTCGGCCACCGCCGCCGCGTCGTCGGGCGTCGCGAAGCCGAGGTTGAGCGACGCGAAGCCCGCGCCCGAGACGCCGCCCTGGCGCGTCGTGAACGCGATCACGGCGCCGCCCTCCCGCGCGCACAGGAGCGGGACGCCCACGCTTGTCTGCCATTCCAGCCGCACCTAGATCAGCGGAGTCCCGCCGACGATCGCGGAGATCAGGCGCAGGACGTTCTCGAAGCCGCTCTCGAGCAGGCGCGAGGTCGGGTCGCGGAAGAAGATGAAGAGCGCGAAGACGGCGAACATGCCGTACTGGTCGAGCGCCTGCCACTGCGCGTAGAGCTCGCGCGACATGAAGCCGCCGATGATCCGCGAGCCGTCGAGCGGCGGGATCGGGAAGAGGTTGAAGACGCCGAGGATGATGTTCACGGTGATCGCGTAGCTGAGCAGCGTGAACGCGTCGCCCGTGAGGCTCGTGTGCGCGAAGACGCCGCCCGCGATCAGCGCGAGCACGAAGTTCGTGGCCGGGCCCGCGGCGCCCACGAGCGCCATGCCGACCTGGGGCGAGGTGCGCAGGTTGCGCGGGTCGACCGGCACCGGCTTGGCCCAGCCGAACAGGAACGAGCCGCCGAAGTAGGTGATCACGAGGATCAGCGAGCCGAGCGGATCCATGTGCGCGATCGGGTTGAGCGTGAGCCGCCCCATGTCCTTGGCGGTGCGATCGCCGAGCTTGTAGGCCGCGAGGCCGTGCGCGAGCTCGTGCAGCGTCAGCGAGACGATGAAGACCGGCGCCAGCAGCAGGAAGCCGTGGATGCTGGTGTCGGCGCCCACGCTGTCAGCCCGCCGGGTGTCGCGTCATCCGGAGACGCGCTCGATGCGCGCGCCGAGCGCGCGCAGCCGCTCGTCGATGCGCTCGTAGCCGCGGTCGATCTGCTCGACGTCGCCGATCACGCTCGTGCCCTCGGCGCACAGCGACGCGATCAGGAGCGCGATGCCGGCGCGGATGTCGGGGCTCGAGAGGCGCTGGCCGTAGAGCTTCGCGGGTCCCGTGACGACGGCGCGATGCGGGTCGCAGAGGATGATCCGCGCGCCCATGTTGACGAGCTTGTCCGTGAACACGAGGCGGTTCTCGAACATCTTCTCGAAGATCAGCACCATGCCCCGGCACTGCGTCGCGACGGCGACGGCGACGGAC
>DASXXY010000383.1:0-8097 GCA_036502805.1 Gaiellales bacterium
TCGGCACGTGGCACCTCTGGCACAACGGCAACGGCACGGCGTTCAGCGGCCAGCTCGCGACCGACCGCTACTCCGCCCTCGTCCAGGCGATCGTGTGCGCGAGCGGCGTGATGGCGATCCTGCTGGGCTGGGGCACGCGCCGCCTCGGCGACCGCATCGCGGAGTACTACTCGCTGCTCTGCTTCGCCGGCGCGGGCATGTGCCTGCTGGCATCCGCGAACGGCTTCGTCTCGCTGTTCGTCGCGCTCGAGCTGTTCTCGATCTCGCTCTACGTGCTGTGCGCGCTCGACGTGCACGACGCGGCCTCGCTCGAGAGCGGGCTCAAGTACCTCGTGATCGGCTCGGTGGGCTCGGCCGCGCTGCTCTTCGGCATCGGCCTGACCTACATCGCGACGGGCTCGCTGCGCTTCGACACGATCGGCAAGGCGGCCTCGAACGGCGGTTCGCACACCGCGATCCTGCTGCTCGGCATCGCGATGATCGTCTCCGGGCTCGCGTTCAAGGCCTCCGCGGCGCCGTTCCACATGTGGACGCCCGACGTCTACGAGGGCGCGCCGACGGCCGTCATGGCGTTCATGGCGACGGCCACGAAGACGATCGCGCTGGCGACGCTCTTGCGCGTCATGACGACGGCGTTCGCGCCCTCGAGCGACATCTGGGAGGGCGGCATCGCGGCAGTCGCGATCGCCTCCATGCTGATCGGCAACATCGCCGCGCTGCGCCAGACGAACGTCAAGCGCATGCTCGCGTTCTCGAGCGTCGGCCAGGCCGGCTACCTGCTGATCGCCGTCGTCGCGCACACGCCGCTCGCGACGCGCGCGCTGCTCTACTACCTCACCGTCTACGCCGCCATGAACCTCGGCGCGCTCGCCGTCGTGTCGGTGCGCGAGCGCGAGATCGGCGGCCCCGTCTCGATCGACGACCTGCGCGGCCTCGGGCGCGACCACCCGCTGCTGGCCGGCGGCCTCGCGCTCTCGCTGCTCTCGCTCGCGAGCTTCCCCCCGACGGGCGGCTTCCTCGCGAAGCTCTACCTCTTCGGCTCGGCGATCGACGCGGGCAAGACCTACCTGGCCGTGATCGGCGTGATCGGGACGATGATCTCGCTCGCCTACTACCTGCGCTTCCTGCTCGCGATCTACACGCGCGCCGAGAGCGACGCGAAGCCGCGCGTCGTTCCCGGGACCCGCCTCGCCGCCACGGCCGTGCTGATCTCGGCGGCGATCGTGCTGTGGCTCGGCATCGCGCCGGAGCCGCTCGTCGACGTGGCGCGCACCGCCGCCGCATCGCTCGTCCCGCACGCCTGAGCGGCGCGTCCGCGGCGATCGCCGAGGCTTCCTAGACTGCCTGCATGTCTGGCATCACCTGGCTCGGTCACGGGTCCTTTCAGCTCGACACGCCCGCAGGCGCGCGTGTCCTCATCGACCCGTGGATCACGGGCAACCCGTCCTGGCCCGCGGGGCTCGAGGTGGATCGCTGCGACGCGATCCTGCTCACCCACGGGCACGGCGATCACGCGAGCGACGCCGTCGCCATCGCACAGCAGCACTCCGCTCCGGTGGCGACGCTCGTCGAGCTCGCAGGCTGGCTCGAGAAGCAGGGCGTCGCAGACGCCGTCGGCTTCAACAAGGGCGGCTCGATCGAGGTCGCCGGCCTGCAGGTCACGATGACGAATGCGGTGCACTCCTCGAGCGCGCCCGACGGCACGCCGATCGGCGATCCGGCGGGCTTCGTGCTCGAGGCGCCCGACCTGCCGACGACGTACTTCACGGGCGACACCGGCGTGCACGCCGACATGGGCCTGATCGGCGAGATCTACGCGCCGGTGATCACGGTCATGTCGATCGGCGACCATTACACGATGGGCCCACGCCAGGCCGCCTACGCGGCTCGCCTCGTGGGCTCGGCCGAGATCGTCCCCGGCCACTACGGGACGTTTCCGCTGCTCACCGGCACGCCCGAGGCGCTGCGCACGGAGCTCGCCAGGATCGGCGTCGGCGCGACGGTGCTCGAGGGCAAGCCGGGCGAGGTCGTCCGGGCCTTCGGGTGACGTTCTCGATCGTCGCCTGCGACCTCGAGGCAGGCCAGCTCGGCGTCGCCGTGGCCTCGAAGTACCTGGCCGTGGGCGCCGTCGTGCCGCGGCTCGAGGCGGGCGTGGGCGCGATCGCGACCCAGGCGCTCGCGAACACGAGCTATGGCCCGGACGGGCTCGCGCGCCTGCGCGCAGGCGACGACGCGAGCGCGGCGCTGGCCGCCGTCCTGGCTGCCGACGAGGGACGCGAGGACCGCCAGGCCGGCTTCGTGGACGCCCGCGGCCGCGCCGCCACGCACACCGGCACGCGCTGCATGGACTGGGCCGGCGGGCGTACCGGGAACGGCTACGCGGCGCAGGGCAACATCCTCACGGGATCGGGCGTCGTGGATGCGCTGGCGGAGGCCTTCGAGGCCGCGTCGGGCAGCCTCGCCGAGCGGCTGCTCGCCGCGCTCGCGGCGGGTGACGCGGCCGGCGGCGACCGCAGGGGCCGGCAGTCCGCGGCGCTCGCGGTCGTCGCACGCGGCGGCGGCTACGGCGGCAACGACGACTCGCTCGTCGACCTGCGCGTCGACGACCACGCCGATCCCGTGCCCGAGCTCAGGCGCATCCACGGCATCCACGTCCTGCTCACCGGCTCGACGCCCGAGGAGCAGAAGCTGCCGCTCGAGGGCGCGCTCGCCGACGAGGTGCGCGAGCTGCTGGCGCGCGCCGGCTATCCGGGCGAGCCCGGCGACGACGGCCTCCAGCGGGCCCTGCGCGCGTTCACCGGGACCGAGAACCTCGAGGCCCGGTGGTGGCTCGAGCCGCGCCTCGATCCGGTCGTGCTGGAGTACCTGCGGAGCCACGCGGCCCGCTCGTAGCCGCCCGCGCGCGGCAACCGGCCCGGCGCAGCGTCGGCTACGCCACCATCCGCACGCTCGACCCGCTCTCGGACGCGTTCTCGCCCGCCGCGATCGTCGGCGGCGGCGCCGTGACCGGCACCGGCGTGCGCTCGAGGATCTCCTCGCAGACCGCGCGGGCGGACGCCTCGGGCCGTACGCGCAGGCGGTGCGCGATGCACGGCTCGAAGAGGCTGCGCACGTGCTTCACGGCGACCTCGGCGGCATTGTCGAGGAGCGCCGCCGCCTGCGCGCAGCGGTACATGGAGAGCAGCGCGCGGGGGGACGCGCCGACGAGCACGTCGGGGTGCTCGCGCGTGGAGCGCAGCAGCCGCACGAGGTAGGCGCGGACGGGCTCGCCGGCCGGCAGCTGCGCGATCACGCGCTGCAGCTGCACGACGTCGCCCGGGGCGACGATGGGATCCGTCTCGTGGCGCGGCGCGCCGGAGCCGAAGCGCATCAGCAGGTCGCGCTCGCCGAGCTCGGAGGGGTAGCCGATGCCGGTGCGCATGGCGAAGCGGTCGCACGAGGCGTGCGCCATCTCGAACGTGCCGGTGTTGTCGTGGGGGTTCATCGTGCCGATGCAGAAGAACGGCTTGGGCAGCGGATGGCGGCGCTTGCCGACGGTCACCGCGTGCTCCTCCATCGCCTCCAGGAGGCCGGACTGCATGCGCGGCGTGGCGCGGTTGAACTCGTCCAGGACGACGGCGTTCGCGAACAGCGGGCCGGGCAGGAACTCGTCGGGCCTGAGGCCGGGGTTCGTGGACTCGATCTCCTGCCCGATCACGCCGGCCGCCGTGAGGTCCTCGGTGCACTGGATGCGCGAGTCGTGGCCGCCGATCGCGCGGGCGATGACCTTCGCGAGCGTCGTCTTGCCGACGCCCGGGACATCCTCGACGAGCAGATGACCGTCCGCGAGCAGGCAGCACAAGGCGAGCGACGCCGGCCGGTCGATCTCGACCATGGCGCCGCGCACCTCCTCCCACAGCGCGTGCGCGACGTCGCGCGCATCGATCAGCTGTCGTTCGTCCAACGGTCGTAGCCCCCCTCTGGCCCCCTCCGGGCCCTCGCGAAGGAGTATCGGCGCAAGCTCGAAAGGGCACGAGTCCCCCGTGCGGGGGAGGGCCGGTTCATACCCGAAATGCTCTCAAGCTCCTGCGCCCCGTGCCGATAGCAGTAGTGCCCGGCCCGCGCCGGGATGCCCCCTGCTCGAAGGATTCTCCGCATGTCCCCCACGCGCCTCTCGCTCCGGAGCGCTCGTCTCGCCGCGATCGCATTCCTGCTCGCCCTCGTCGCCGTCAGCCCGGCGGCGTCCTCGGCGGCGACGTACACGCCGGCGCCGGCGCTCGCGCAGCCCGCGACCGCCGCGCATCTCGTCTCGAGCCGCGTCGCGTTCGCCTGGCAGGCCCAGGCGGGCGCCGCGCAGTACGAGATCAGGCTGTCCCGCAACGCGCGCTTCCACCTCGTGCTCGACGTGCGCACGCAGCGGCCGCGGGCGTCCCGCATCCTCGCCGACGGCGCCTGGTGGTGGAAGGTGCGCTCGCTCTCGCCGCACCGCTCACGCTGGTCGGACGCGCGGCGGATCGCGATCAAGGCCCGCAAGGACATCATCGCGCCGACGCGCCCGCGCGCACCGCACGTGACCGCCACGACGCGCGCCGGGATCACGCTCGCGTTCGGCGCGAGCCGCGACGCGTTCGGCGTCGCGCGCTACGACATCTTCGCCGCCGGCAGGAAGAAGGCGGTCGCGCACGCCAAGGGCAGCGCCAGGAGCGTGACCGTGCCGTTCGCGTGCGCCTCGCACATCCTGGTGCTGACCGTGCAGGCGGTCGATCGGGCGGGCAACCGCTCGCAGCGCTCGCCGGTCGCCCGCGGGCGCACCCGCGGCTGTGGCGGCGCGCTCCCGGCGCCGCCGACGGAGCTCGTCGTCAGCGCGCGCGACATGCGCAGCGTGACGCTCGGCTGGAAGGCCCCGGCGGGGTCGGCGCGCATCCAGGACTACCTCGTGACGCGCAACGGCACGAGCCTCGGCCGCCCCAAGGGGACGGCGTACACCGCGACCGGCCTGGCCGCCTCGACGACGTACGTGTTCACCGTGCAGGCGCGCGACGCCGGCGGCCAGCTGTCGCTGCCGGCCACCCTGACCGTCGACACGTCGAACCCCGTGCAGTCGACGGGCAAGCTGCACGCGCACCTGCTCTCGAGCGACGGTACGGCCAGCTTCGCCGACTTCCAGGCCCACTACACGCAGATCGGCTGGGTCTACCTGACCGACTACGAGGTCGTCGTCGACGGCGACGGCAGCGCGCAGGTGACCGGCACCTACAGCGCGGCGATCGCCCACTGGGCGCAGGCGCGCGGCATCAAGGTGCTGCCGCGCTTCCACTCCGAGAACACGAACGTGCTGCACGCCGTGCTCGCGAACCCGGACAACCGCAGCCTCCTGATCCAGGAGATCTCGCAGATCGTCGCGACCGACGGCGCGGACGGCGCGAACATCGACTTCGAGGGCGGCTACTGCCCGGCCGCCGCGACCTGCGACCGCGGCGCGCTGACGGCGTTCGCCGCCGGTCTCGGCGCGGCGCTGCACGCCCAGGGGCACCTGCTCTCGATGGACGTGACCGCGAAGACGGCCGAGACGACCTCGGGCCGCGCCGCGTTCTACGACTACGCGGCGCTCGCAGCCTCGTCGGACGAGATCCTCATCCTGGCCTGGAACCCGCACTACTCGACGAGCATGCCCGGCCCGGTCGCGAACCAGCTGCGCACGTGCGCGGGCCAGCCCTGCGCCTGGTCGCAGCTCGTCGCGAGCTACGCCGCGCCGCTCGTGCCCGCCGCCAAGCTCACGCTCGCGACGAGCCTCTACGGCTTCGACTGGACCTATCGCCGCGTCGTCGGGCCGCATCCCGTGACCGCCGTCAACATGCACAACCCGGCCGGCACGGTGATCGGGCAGACGACGAACATCGTGCCCGCCGGCATGACGCTCACGGCCGTGCCCGGCGTCTGGACGGGCCGCGACGCGACGGCGCCGGCCTACACCTGGCTGCGCTGCCCGTCGTTCAAGGTCGACGCGACCTGCACGACGGTCGGCAGCGGGCTCGCCTACACCGTGCACACCGCCGACGTGCAGGCGACGACGCAGCCGTACCTGTTCGTCGCGGAGCTCGTGCACAACGCGACGGGGACGGCGGCGCAGGTCTCGGGCATCCGCACCCAGGCCACCGACTTCCGGCCCTCGACGGCCGGCGAGTACTGCGTCGCGTCGTCCGCCGCCGGTGCGCTGCAGCTGACGCCGGCGCGGCCCGTGACCGACGCCACCGGCGTCATCGGCACCGTCGTCGCGCCCGGCAACGCGTGCCTCGTCGCGCCCGGCATCGCACGCGAGTACTCCAACGACCTCCCCGAGGACAACCCGGACATCTTCTCGCCGTTCCACATCGGGATCGCGCAGGTGCTCGCGCGCACGGCCGCCGCGGGCATCCACGTGACCGAGGGCGTGGATCCGCTGAGCGGCGAGCACGTCGCGGTCTGGATCGACGCCGCCGGGCTCGAGCACCAGATGTGGTGGGCGGACGGCGCCTCGGCCGGCGGCGCGCTCGCGGCCTATGCGGCCCTGGGCGACGGCATCGGCGTCTGGCGGCTCGGCCGCGAGGACCCGGCGTTCTGGCAGCAGCCGCTGCTCGCCGGCGTGTGAGCTAGCCCTTGAGCACGGCGAGCGGCGAGGAGATCCTCACCGGGCCGAGCGGCGCCGGGCCGGTCGCCGCGATGCGCTGCGCGATCGCCGCGAGCGCGCGCGACGAGGGGTCGTCGGGAGCGCTGACGAAGACGGGCTCGCCGCTGTCGGCGCCCTCGCGCAGCGCCGGCTCGAGCGGAACCTCGCCGAGCAGCGGCACGCCGAGCTGTGCGGCGAGCGCGGCGCCGCCGCCGCGGCCGAACGGATAGGTCGCCTCGCCGCAGCACGGGCAGGCCAGGCTCGACATGTTCTCGATCACGCCGAGCAGCGGCTGGCCGAGCTTCTCGACCATCTGCGCGGCGCGCTGCGCGACACGCTGCGCGGCCGGCTGCGGCGTCGTCACGAGCACGGCCTCGGCGCGCGGCAGCAGCTGACCGAGCGAGAGCCCGACGTCGCCCGTGCCCGGCGGCATGTCGATCAGCAGGTAGTCGAGCGGACCCCAGTAGACGTCCGAGAGGAACTGCTCGAGCGCGCGGTGCAACATCGGCCCGCGCCACACGACTGAGCCGCCGTCGTCGAGGAAGAACCCGATCGACATCACCTTCAGCTCGTGCGCGACGGGCGGCACGATCATCTTGTCGACGACCACCGGACGCTGCTGGATGCCGAGCATGCCCGGGATCGAGTAGCCGTAGATGTCAGCGTCGACGATGCCGACCTCGAGCCCGCGAGCGCGCAGGGCGAGCGCGAGGTTGACCGTCAGCGACGACTTGCCGACGCCGCCCTTGCCGGATGCGACGGCGATCACGCGCGTCCGGTCCTCGACCGCGATCGTGCGCTCGCCCTCGCTGCGGCCGCCCTGCAGCTGCGCGCGCAGCGCGGCGCGCTGCTCCTCGTCCATGTGCGTGAAGCCGATCGTCACCGACTCGACGCCGGGCACGGCGCCGACGTGCATGCGCACCTGCGCCTCGAGGTTCGACTTCAGCGGGCAGCCGGGGATCGTGAGGCGGATCGTGACGTGCACGCGGCCGCCGTCGACGTCGACGCCGTCGACCATCCCGAGCTCGACGACGTTGCGCCGGATCTCGGGATCGATGACGAGCGCGAGGGCGCTCTGCAGCGCGTCGGCGTTCGGGATGCTCACGACGGCATGCTAGTGCCTCGTCGCGGGATGAAGGCCTCAGTTCGGCGGCTGGGCGCGGAACGCCGCGTGGCCGATGCCGATGAGACCGGCCATGCGGGCGACGACGGCGTCGTCGCGCGCCGCGACGACGCGCGAGCGGCCGACGAGGTCGAGCGGCGCGGCGCCGAAGGCGCCCTCGGCGTCGGGCAGTGCGATCGCGGAGCCGGCCTCGAGGATCATCAGCTGGGCGGCGGCGATGTCGATCGAGCGCGCGCCGTTCGGTCGCAGGCTGGCGACGGCGTCGAGACGGCCGTCGGCGAGGTGGCAGAGCGCGAGCGCGAGCGAGCCGAGCACGCGCACGCGCTCGACCTCGCCTGGCATGGTGGCG
>DASXXY010000384.1:0-6183 GCA_036502805.1 Gaiellales bacterium
GCGCACGGCGTCGTCGAGATCGGCCGCCGAGGAGAGCGGGACGCGGGCCAGGAGCGCGCCGGTCGCGGGCTCCGTCACGTCGAGGTGCTCGCTCGTCGCGGCCTCGACGAACTTCCCGCCGATGTAGTTGCGCAACGTGCGGACCTCGGTCGCATCCGCGGTCTGCGTGGGCGTCGCCGTGCTCATCCCGATTCCTCCGCTGTCGTCGTTCTCACCGGCAGGATACGCCGTCCCGCATGGCACGCAGCGGCGGTCCAGGCGGTAGCCTGGGAGCGTTGACTTTGTACCTGAGTCGGCTCCGAAGCAGGGGTCAGGCTGAAAGGACGCGCATGAGCCAGGTCGAAAGCCCGCTGGGAGCCCTCGACATCGAGAGCTCGACCCGGCACGAGTGGCTGTCGTGGACGAAGATGGCCGATGTCGAGCGCGAGGCCCCGCCCGTGCTCGTGGGCGGCGACGGCCCCTACGTCATCGAGTCGGACGGCACGCGCCTGCTGGACGCGATGTCAGGCCTCTTCACGACGCAGATCGGCTACTCGCACGGCAAGGAGCTCGGCGCGGCCGCGGCGGCGCAGATGGAGCAGCTCGCCTACTACCCGAACTGGGCCGCGACCAACCCGGCGACGCTCGCGCTGACGGAGCGCATCCTCGCGCTCGCGCCGCCCCAGATGTCGCGCATCTTCTTCACCTCGGGCGGCTCGGAGTCGGTCGAGTCGGCCTGGAAGCTGGCGCGCCAGCACTTCCAGGCGCGCGGCGAGGGCTCGCGGCGGATGGTCATCTCGCGCCAGGGCTCCTACCACGGCTGCTCGCTCGGAGCGCTCTCGATCACGGGCATCCCCGCCGCCAAGGCGCCGTTCGAGCCGCTGATCGACGGCACGGTGCACGTCATCAACACGGATCCCCGCCAGAACGAGGGCGGCGACCCGCTCGCCGCGGCCGACGCGTTCGAGGAGGCCATCCTCGCGGCCGGTCCCGAGAACGTCTGCATGGTGATCCTCGAGCCGGTGCAGAACGCCGGCGGCTGCCTCGTGCCGCCGCCCGGCTATGCCCAGCGCGTGCGCGAGATCTGCGATCGCCACGGCGTCCTCCTGTGCTGCGACGAGGTCATCTGCGCGTTCGGGCGCCTCGGCCACTGGTTCGGCTCCGAGCGCCTCGGCTTCACGCCCGACCTGATCACGTTCGCGAAGGGCGTCACGTCGGGGTATGCGCCGCTCGGCGGCGTCATCTTCACGGAGGCGGTGGCCGCGCCGCTGCTCGAGGCCGAGGGCCTCTACGCGCACGGCTACACGTTCGGCGGCCACCCGGTCTCGTGCGCGACCGCGCTCGCCAACATCGCCGTCATGGAGCGCCTCGACGTGCTCGGCAACGTGCTCGCCGTCGAGCCGTACCTGGAGAGCGTCCTCGACGAGGTGGCGGCGGCCTCGCCGATCGCCGTCGAGGCGCGCGGCTGCGGCTTCTTCCGCTCGCTCGAGATCGTCGAGAACGCGCTCGTCGACCGCGTGCGCGCGGCCACGCGCGCCCGCGGCGTGATCGTCCGCACCGACGTGCGCGCGAACCCCTGCCTCGCGATCTCGCCGCCGCTCATCAGCGGCCGCGCGCAGGTGGACGAGATCGCGGAGGCGCTGGCCGGCGGCCTGGCCGAGATCGCCGGGTGACGGGCCCGTTCCGGCACGCGCTCGACGGCCTCGTGCCGTACGAGCCGGGCCGCCCGGTCGAGATCGTCCAGCGCGAGCTCGGCCTCGTCGGGCCGATCGTCAAGCTGGCCTCCAACGAGGGCCCGTGGGGCCCCGTGCCGGCTGCCATCGACGCGATCGTCGCCGCGGCGCAGTCCGGCAACCGCTACCCGGACGGCGGCTGCTGGACGCTGCGCAGCGCGCTCGCCGAGCGCCACGGCGTCGGCTTCGAGCAGGTCGTGGTGGGCAACGGCGCCGACGGCGTCCTCAACTACCTCGCGCTCGCGATGCTCGAGCCGGGCGACGAGGTCGCGTTCTGCTGGCCGTCGTTCCCCGTGTACCCGATCAACGCGGCCAAGATGGGCGCGGTCGCGGTGCGCGCACCGCTCGCCGAGTCGCACTACGACCTCGCGGCGCTGGCCGCCGTGGTGACGGAGCGGACGAAGCTCGTGTTCGTCACGAACCCGAACAACCCGACCGGCGGCATGGTCGAGCGCGCCGCGCTCGAGCGCTTCCTCGACTCCCTCCCCGGCCACGTCCTGCCCGTGCTCGACGAAGCCTACTTCGAGTACGTCGACGACCCCGGGTACCCCGACGGCGCGAGCGAGCAGCTCGCGCGCGGCCGCCGCTGCGTCGTGCTGCGCACGTTCTCGAAGATCTACGGCCTGGCGGGCTTCCGCGTCGGCTACGGGCTCTGCCCGCCGGATGTCGCCGCGGCCTGCCTGAAGGTCAAGAACGCGTTCGACGTGACGCAGTCGGCGCTCGACGCCGCGCTCGCGAGCCTCGGCGCCGGCGACGAGGTCGCGAGGCGGCGCGACGAGACCCGCGTCGGTCGCGAGCGCCTCACCGCGGGGCTCCGGGAACGCGGCTTCGAGCCGCTGCCGGCCGTCGCCAACTTCGTCTGCGCCAACGTGGGGGACGGGGCCGCCTTCGCATCCCGCCTCGAGCGCGAGGGCGTGATCGTGCGGCCGCTCGGCGCGTTCGGCGACCCCGCCTCGGTGCGCATCAGCGTGGGCTCGCCGGCGGAGCTCGACCGGCTCTTCGCCGCGATCGACGCCGGCGCGGCGTGATCGCAGCCCGCGCGTAGCGGCCGGCGCGCTCGCGCGCCGGGCTGCGACCCCTCCGCGCCGCCACCCCGGCGACGTCAATCCGCAGCGCGCGGTGCCGCGTAGTGGGTGCGATGAGCAGAGGCGCCATCTTCTCGCTCGCACTCGCAGCGACCCTCGTCGCTGCGGCCGTCGCAGTGGGAGCGGGGGCGGAGGTGCGCATCCACAGGCTGCACCTGCCGCCCCCGCCGGCGGCCGCCGAGGGCGGCGGCGCGCTGCCGATCGACAGCGGGGCGCCCGCCGCGCCCGCGGCGCCCGTCGTGACGCAGCCGGCCGCGCCGGCGCCGGTCGTCACGAACCCGGCGCCGCCGCCGGTCGTGCCGCCGGCCGCGCCGGCGCTCGGCTGCACCGCGACGGGCGGCGGGGCGACCGCCGACGTGACGGGCACGCTCGTCGACGAGGCCATCACGCTCGCGCCGGCGACCGTCGCGGCCGGCGCGACGCTGCGTTTCCGCGGCGTCAACCAGGGCGCCGAGACCCACAACCTCTCGCTGCGCGACTCCACGAACACGAAGCTCTGCGGCACGCCCGACCTCGCGGGCGGTCAGGCCGACACGTTCGTCGTCACCAACCTGCCGCCGGGCACCTACCAGCTCTACTGCAGCATCCACCCGCTGGCGATGCGGCAGACGCTGACCGTCAGCTGAGGTCGAGCCAGACGGGCGTGCCGTCGCGGCGCACGATGCGCCCCGGCCGCTCGATGTGCGAGGCGATGACGACGGCACCGCGGGCCTCCGCCTCGCCGAGCAGCGAGCACCGCGTCGCCAGCGCCAGCTCGGCGTCGCGGTCGTAGTAGCCGTCCCAGTCGGGGTGCGGCACGTGGCTGCGGTCGTGGATGGCGTCGCCGAGGTGCAGGAACACGCCCTCCTCGCCCGAGATCTCGAGTACCGAGTGCCCCGGCGAGTGGCCGGGCGCCGAGCGCACGCGCAGGCTCCGGAACGGCTCCGTGCCGTCGGCGAACGTGGCGAGGACGCCGGCGTCCCGCAGGACGCGCAGGATGGGCGTGCCGACGTTGAGCGGGCGCTCCTCCGCCGCCCACCACCAGTCGAGCCCCTCCGCGGCGACGAGGTAGGACGCGTGCGGGAACGCCGGCGCCACCGGCTCGGGCCAGGTGCCGGCGACCGCCCCGCCGCAGTGGTCGAAGTCGAGGTGCGTGAGCAGTACGTCCGTCAGCTCGCCGGGCGGGCAGCCGGCGGCCGCGAGCGCGAGCTCGAGGCCGGTGCCGCCGCCGCCCGGCCAGAGCACGGCGCACGGCCCGCAGCCGGCGTCGACGAGCACGCTGCGGCCGTGGCCGCGCAGCAGCGTGGCCGTCACGGGGACGGGATGCGGCTCCTCGACGTCGGGGCCGAGGGCCGCGGCGGGGAGGGCGATCGTCCCGCAGTCCAGCAGGTCGATCTGCCAGCCGCCGAAGCGCTGCGTCACTCGCGGATGCGGGCGACGGCATGCTGCCGGCGCACGAGCTTGGAGCCGTCGCGCAGCTCCACGGACTTGGCCGAGACGATCAGCACGACGTCGCCCGGCTGGAGGTCGGAGACCTCGGAGCCGACACCGAGCACGATCGAGCGCTCGAGCCGTCCCTCCGTCATGTTCGCCGGGAGGACGATGCGGCCGACCGCCTCCTCCTCCATCGTCGGCTGGACCAGGACCCAATCGTCGAGAGGCTCGACGATCGGACGGCTGGAGGCGCGGGATTCGAGGGGATTCACGGAGCTGCGGGACTAGGACTCGAACCTAGATTAACGGGACCAGAACCCGCCGTCCTGCCATTAGACGATCCCGCAAGGACAGCTCGAAGTATACCCGAAGGCCCTGCCGGAGTTGTCGCTCCGCGCGCCTCCCGGACGCTCACGCGGCGGGCTCGGCCCAGTCGTCGTAGAGCGCGCAGTAGCGGCCGCCGAGCGCCATCAGCTGCTCGTGCGTGCCCTGCTCGATGACCTGCCCGTACTCGAGCACGACGATCAGGTCGGCTCGGCGGATGGTCGAGAGCCGGTGCGCGACGACGAACGCCGTGCGCCCGGCCAGGAGGCGCGCGAGCGCCTCCTCGATCACGGCCTCGCTCGCGATGTCGACGCTCGAGGTGGCCTCGTCGAGGATCAGCAGCCGCGGGTCGGCGAGCAGCGCGCGGGCGAACGCGATCAGCTGGCGCTGGCCGATCGAGAGCGCCGCGCCGCGCTCGGCGACGGACGTCTCGTAGCCCTCCGGGAGCGCCATGATGAAGTCGTGGGCGCCGACCGCGCGCGCGGCCGCCTCGACGTCGGCGGCGCTCGCCTCGGGCCGGCCGAACGAAATGTTGTCGTGGATCGACGTCGCGAACAGGAAGCCTTCCTGCGGCACGATCCCGAGCTGCCGCCGCAGCGATCGCACCTGCACGTCGCGCAGGTCGTGCCCGTCGATGCGGATCGCGCCCTCCGTGGGGTCGTAGAAGCGCGCGAGCAGCTTCACGAGCGTCGACTTGCCCGCCCCGGTGTGGCCGACGAGCGCGACCGTCTGGCCGGCGGCCACCGAGAGGTCGATGCCGTGCAGCACCTCGGCCCCCTCGCCGTAGGCGAAGTGCACGCCGGAGAGCTCCACGGCGCCCTCGATCGGCGGCAGCGGCCGTGCGCCGTCGGCGTCGCGCAGCTCCGCGCGCGTGTCCATGACGTCGAAGATCTTGTCGAGCGCCGCGCTCGCCGCGAGGAACGTGTTGAAGAGCTGCGAGAGCGCCTGGATCGGGTCGAAGAAGTTCGCCAGGAAGAGCATGAACGCGAACAGCGTGCCGATCGTGATCGCGTCGTCGAAGTAGAGGATGCCGCCGTAGGCGAGCACGATCGCCGTCGAGGCCGAGCCGAGCAGGCCGACGAAGGGGAAGTACCACGCGTTCAGCTGCACGGTGCGGTAGTTGGCGACGCGGTAGCCGTCGCTGATCTCGCCGAAGGCCTCCGCGTTGCCGCGCTCGCGCCGGAACGACTGCACGACGCGCGCACCCGCGAGGTCCTCGGCGAGCGTCGCCGTGACGTCGGCGAGGCGCTCGCGCATGCGCCGGTAGGCGCGCGCGGAGTAGACGCGGAAGAGCGTCGTGGCGAGCGCCATGAGCGGGAACACGGTGAGCGTCGCGAGCGCGAGGCGCCAGTCGAGGTAGAGCAGCACGCCGGCCGTGCCGAACAGCAGCAGCGTGTTCTGGACGCTCGAGTAGAGGCCGTCGGTGACGAGCTCCTCGAGCGCGCTCACGTCGTTCGTGAGGCGCGAGATCAGCCAGCCCGCGCGGTTGCGCTCGAAGTAGCCGAGCTCGAGCGTCTGGATGTGCGCGAAGAGGTCGCGCCGCAGATCGGCGAGCACGCGCTGCCCCACCCACGCGGAAAGATAGGTTTGGGCGATCGAGGCGACCCAGCCGAGGAGCGCCGCCGTGACGAATACCAGCGTCCAGAAGA
>DASXXY010000385.1:0-7855 GCA_036502805.1 Gaiellales bacterium
GGCCGGCACCAGGTTCGGGCGCGGGCGGGCGCCCAGCAGCACCTGGTCGGCCGACGCGGCGAGGGCCTCGGCCTCCTGCTCGTCGAGCACGACCGCGAGCAGCACGTGGCGGGCGGCGGCGGCGAGCGCCTCGTCGTGGACGATGTCGCCCGCGACGAGATCGCGCACGCGCTGGCGCTCGCCGGCGTCGCGGCCCGCGAGCGCGCCGGCGCGCAGCGCCGTGAGCGCGAGCGAGCGCTCCGAGCGCAGCGCGATGCCGAGCGCGTCGCGCAGGGCGTCGGCGCGCAGCGGGGCATCCAGGCCGAGCGCGCGCTCGAACAGCGCGAGCGCCTCGCGGCGCGGATCGCGCGGGCCGATCGCGCCGATGCGCAGCGCGGTCGCACGCGCGACGACGAGCAGGTGCAGGTCGAAGCGGTAGTAGGCGCCCTCGGCGTGGCGCGAGGAGTTGGAGCTCAGCGGTACGGGCGGCCGCGGACCGCCGTCGATGCGCTCGAAGCCGACCGGGCCGGTCGCGACGGCAGCGCCGGAGACGAGCCGCAGGGCGCGCACGGCGTCCTCGATCAGGTCGGCGAGGCGCGGCGGTCGCTCGCCCGGCTCCAGCTCGAGCGTGACGGCGAGCGCGCAGCGGCGGTCGGGCTCGCCGCCGAAGCCGGGCGGCACGAGCAGGCTCGCCTCGGGCCAGCTCGCCGCGACGTCCCCCACGTCGGCGCGCACGAGCGAGACGCCCCGGCCGAGATCGGCCGGCGGCTCGCTCACGAGCACGCCGACGAGCGGCGCCATGGCGTCGTAGAGGTGGCGGCTGCCCGCGACGCCGCGATCGAGCGGGCCGAAGATCGCGTCGAACGCCTCGTCGGGCGTCTCGAAGCCGTCCTCGCGCTCGGCGATCTGCACGAGCAGCGGCCACATCACGGCCGCGCGCAGCGCCTCGCGGTCGTCGACGCCGTCGCCGACGTGCAGGCGCGCGTACTCGACGGCGCCCGGCGTGGCCTCGAGCAGCGCGAGCGCGCGGCGGGCGTCGGGCAGCGCGAGGATGAGCGGGCGGCGCTCGTCGAGGAACGCGCTGTAGAGCGGGCGGTAGCTGTAGAGCGAGGACTCCCGGCCCTCGTGCGCGTCGAGCACGAACGGCACCTCGGCGCCGCTCGAGAGGTCGCGGGCGGCGAGCGCGAAGGCGGCCTGCACGAAGCGCAGGAGCGGCTCTCGCAGCTCCCCGTCGAGCACGCCGGCGGGCGGGACGAGGACGCTGTTCATGCAGATGCGGTTCGCGCTCGCGGCGCGCGTTCCTGCCGTTCGACGCGCGGTGCGCGCAGCAGGTGCAGGCTCGCGAGACCCGCCCACTCGCCGTACGGGGCGAGCAGGTCGGCCGTGTCCTCGGCCTCGGCGCGGCGGCCGAGCAGCGCGCTGCAGAGCTTGATCAGCCCGAGGTCGCCGACGAGGCCGCGGTCGTAGCGGCCGAGCCCGTGCAGGAAGACCGTCGCGACCGTCCAGGGGCCGAGCTGCGGCTCGCGCAGCAGACGGCTCGCGGCGGCCTCGGACGGCACGCCGAGCAGGCGCTCGAGGTCGAGCATGCGCGACACGCGCACGAGCGCCGAGGCGCGACGCGGCGCGAGGCCGCTGCTCGCGATCTGCGCCGCCGAGAGCCGCGCGAGATCGTCGCGGCCCGGCGACAGCCGTAGTCCGGCATGCGCGAGCCCCGCGCGCTGCACGATCACGCGCTCGATGTCCCAGGCCTCGCGCGCCGTGATCAGCTGCCCGGCCAGCCCGCGCACGAGCGCATGCAGGCACGTGCCGACCCGCGCGGCGCGCAGGCCGCGGGCGCGCGCGACCGGCTCGCGCAACAGGGAGTCGCGCGCGGCCATGGCCAGGAACGGCTCGATGTCGTCGTCGACGGCGAGCAGGAAGCGCAGGCGATCGAGCGCACTGGGCTCGTCGGGGGCGTCGAGCGCGATGCGCAGCGCGCCGTCGGCCTGCTGCGCGACGCGCGCGTGGGCCGGCCCGCCGGGCGTCGCGAACGCGAGCTCGGCGACGCCGTCGCGCACGCGCACCGTGCCGTCGCGCGCCGGGCCGAGCGACATGCGCAGGTGGTACGGGCCGCGCGGGCGCAGCTCGATCAGCGCCGTCACGGGATCAGCGACCCGGCCGGCGGCGGATCGGCGGCGAAGCCCGGAGCGAGCGCGTCGAGCGTCGCGATGCGCGCGAGGCGCGCGCGCAGCTCGGCCTCCTCGTCCGCGGCCAGGCCGAGCGCGCCCGCGACGTCGAGGCGCGGCTCCGCGACGTACGCACCGGCCTGCAGCAGCACCGCCCCTCCCCTGCGCCGCTGCGCGAGCCCGACGAGCTTGCGCCCGTCGGCCCGCGTCACGAGCTCGTAGCTGCCGGTGCCCGCAAAGCACGCGAGGCGCGCCGCGGCGCGGTCGCCCGCCGGCAGCGCCGCCACCTCCTCGGGCGCGACCGCGCGCAGGTCGGCGCCGCGGGCGGCGAGCGCGGCGAGCAGCGCCTCGGCGAGCCAGCGGTACGAGCGCCCGACGTCGTCGATCGCGAGCGCGTGGCCGCGCGGCAGCACGACGTCGAGCATCAGGTAGCGGTCGTCGCAGGAGACGGCGCCGCCGCCCGTCGAGCGCCGCAGCGCGCCGGCCACGCCCTCGCCGGCGCTGCGCTGAGCCGAGCCGAGCACGAGCACGGCGTCGGTCGGACGCGACCACCCCGCACGGAGGACGCCGTCGGCGCGGGTGCGCTCGAGCCAGCCGTCGGCCCGCGCGAGCAGGTCGGCGGCCGGCGCGCGCTCGACGCTCACGGGTCGACCTCGACCACGACCTCCTCGAGCTCGCCGATCGCCGCGCGCACGGCCTCCTCGACCTGCCCCGCGAGCGCGTGGGCGTCCGCCACCGATTGACCCGCCACCGCGCGCACCCTGAGCACGACGACGAAGCGCCCGAGGTGCTCGAACACGAGCACCTCCTCGGGCTCGCCCGCGATCGGCCGCACGGCCTCGGCGACGGCGTCGCGCAGGTCGCGCCGCCGTCCGGTCACGTCGAACGCGGCGGTCACGTCGGGCGTGTGCGGCTCGAGGTGGATGTAGACGTCGGCCGCGCCCGTCTCGCGGCGGATCTCGGCGCGCAGGCGCTGGGTGATGCTCGCGGCCTCGGCCAGCGGCAGGCCGGCGTCCACGCGCGCGTGGAGCGTGATCGCGCGGCCGCCCGGCCGCATCAGCACGGTCGCGTTGTGCACCTCGATCACGCCGGCGACGCGCAGCGCCGCCGCCACGACGCGCTCGCTCGGCCGCTCGTCGGCCGCCAGCGGCTCGGCGTGCACGGACACCTCGGCGGGCCCGCCGAGCTCGTGCTCGACGACGCGCTCGACCTCGTCCATGACGGCGTGGCTGCGCTCCAGGCCGGCCAGGCGGTCGACGCCGATGACGACGTCGGCGAAGTACTTGCCGCCCGAGGAGCGCACGCGCAGCGCGCGTACCTCGGTCACGCCCGGCAGCGACGCGACGACGGTGCGCAGGTTCGCCTCGGCGCCGGCCGGTGCGGTGTCCATGAGCGCGTTGACGTTCGAGCGCGCGAGCCGGATCGCGCCGTAGACGACGAGGCAGCCGACGAACAGCGCCGCGAGCGAGTCGGCGCGCGGATGCCCGAGCGCCGTGAGCCCGAGGCCCGCCATGACGGCGAGCGTGCCGGCGAAGTCGGCCGCGAAGTGCACGGCGTTGGCGCCCAGCGCGGCGCTGCGCTCGCGCTCGGCCATGCGGTGCGACGTCGTCGCGCGCGTCGCGTCGATCACGAGCACGAGGCCGAGCATCGCCGCTGCGTACCAGGTGGCGTCGATCGTGCCGCCGTCCCCCGTCAGCCGCACGATCGCTGAGACGGCGATCCAGACGGCCGCGAGCACGAGGATGGCGGCCTCGGCGAGCGCGGAGAGGTTCTGCGCCTTGTCGTGCCCGTAGGGGTGGTCGTGGTCGGCCGGGCGCTCGGCGACGCCGATCGCGAACAGCGTGAGCAGGGCGGCCGCCGCGTCCACGCCGGAGTGCACCGCCTCGGCGAGGATGCCGAGACTGCCGGTGAGATAGCCGACGAGCAGCTTGACGGCGACCAGCGCAAGCGCCGCGCCGAAGGAGAACAGCGCGGTGCGCCGGGCAGCAGACACCGCGCCATCGTACCGGGCCGTACGAGCCGCACCCGCCCGCCGCAGCAGCGTGGGTAGGCTGACGGCGTGAGCGCGTCGGTCACGATCCGTCCGGCGATGACCGGCGACGCCGGCGAGCTCGCGGCGCTCTTCCGCGCCGAGCGCGAGCACCTCGCGCCCTGGGATCCGCGCCGCGACCCGGGCTTCTACACGCGCGCGGGTCAGCGGGCGCGCCTGACGGCGGTCGAGCGCGATCGCGCCGCCGGCACCGCCTACCGCTTCCTGATCCTCGAGGACGGCGAGCTGGCGGGCGAGATCGCGCTCTCGAACGTCGTGCGGCGGGCGTTCCAGAGCGGCAGCCTCGGCTACTGGGTCGCGGGCGCCCGCAACGGCCGCGGCGTGGCCACGGCCGCCGTCGAGCAGATCGTGCGCCTGGCCTTCGGCGAGCTCGACCTCCACCGCATCGAGGCCGGCACGCTGCTGCACAACGTGGGCTCGCAGATCGTGCTCGACCGCAACGGCTTCGCGCCCTTCGGCGTCGCGACCGGCTACCTCCGCATCGCCGGCGCGTGGTGCGACCACGTGCTCTTCCAGCGCATCGCCGAGCGGCCGTCGCGGCCGCTCGGGCCCGCGCCGCTGGCGCGCCGGATCTCGCTGCTTGCTGACCCGCAGTAGCCGCACTAATCGCAGGCGGATTCGGGGGCGCGTGCAGCCGAATTGCGAAATTCTCTTGAAATCTGAGCCATTGTGCGCGATGGTGAGGGCAGGGCGCGCGTCGGCCCTGTCCTATGCCAGACGTCCTCCGCAGCATCGAAGAGCTCGAACGCGACCGCCAGGAGCACCTGTCGATCGGTGATCGGCGCGCCGCCGCGATCTGCGATCGCGAGATCGGCATCGCGCTCGCGGAGGCCGGCGAGCTCGAGCCGGCGCTCGTCCGGCTCGGTGCCGCACGCAGCGCGCTGGAGACCGGCAGCAAGCCCGGCGACCTCGCGATCTGCGACCACTGCTTCGGCATCGTGCTCGCACGCCTCGGCCGCGAGCACGAGGCGCTGCAGCGCCTCGAGGCCGCGCGCAGCGCCTACGCGGCGCTGCACCGCTACCTCGCGGTCGCCGACTGCGAGGAGCACATCGGCTACGCCCTGCTCGCGCTCGACCGCCCCGGCGCCGCCGTCGAGCACCTCAGCCACGCGCGCACGCTGCACGACGAGGCCGGCCGTACCGACCACGTCGCCGCCTGCGAGGCGGGCCTCTCGGCCGCCAGCGGCCAGCGCCCGCGACCGCGTCCTGCGCTCGACCTCCCGCGCGTCGCGGCTCCGCTGCGCGCGCGCCTCTCCTAGCCACGGCCCCCTACGCGGGGTCGGCCAGCGCCCACGCGGGCTCGGCCAGCAGCTTCGCGATCGTCGCGAGGAAGCGCGCGGCGGGCGCGCCGTCCACGGCGCGGTGGTCGAACGAGCCGGACAGGGAGACGCTGTCGCGCAGCGAGCCGACGGCCAGGATCGCCGCCTGTGGCGGCAGCACGAGCGCCTGGAAGCGGTCGACGCCGAGCGGCCCGAGGTTCGAGATGCTGAACGTGCCGCCGAAGATCTCCTCGACGCGCAGCCCGCGCGTGCGAGCCGCCTCGGCGAGGCGCAGGCGCTCGGCGGCGAGGCCCTCGAGGCCGAGCGCGTCGGCGTCCATGATCACCGGCACGGTCAGCCCGTCGTCGAGCGCGAGCGCGAGGCCGATGTTGACGCGCTCGTGGACGATCACGCAGTCCTCGCCGTAGCTCGCGTTGACGCCCGGATGCTCGCGCAGCGCGCGGGCGCAGGCCATGGTGATCACGTCCGTGAGCGTGGCCTTGTGGGATCCGCTCTTGAGCGCCTTGCGCACCTCGCGCAGGCCATCCGTCGGGACGTCGCGCTGCAGCGTGAACTGCGGCACGACCGCGCTCACGCTCATCGAGCGCACGGTGCCGCGGCGCAGCCCCGTCAGCTCGACGCGCGTGCCCTCGCCGCGTGCGGTGTCGCTCACGCGGCCACCTACTCGACCCAGAGCAGCGACGGCATGAGCTGGGACTGCGGGCTCCAGCGGTAGTTGCCCACGCGCGCGGAGACGAGGTCGACCTGCAGCGGATTGACGAGCGGGAGCCAGACCGCGGCGTCCGTCAGGTCGCGGTCGGCGCCGTGCCACAGCTGCTGGGCGGCGCGCGGCTTCGTCACGCCGAGCGCCTCGGCCTGCTCCATCAGCGGCTGCACGACGTGGTGATCGCAGAATCCGCTGATGTTGGGGCTCGCGTCCGACTCGGGCACGAACGCGTCGCAGCCGAGCAGGCCGTCGAGCAGCTCCGAGGGCGCCGGGTAGCTCGAGCTCCACTGCACGAGACCCGCCTCGACGCGGTTGCGCGAGTTCTGCACGTAGGGGTACTGGACGCCCGCGGGAAGCGCCTTGACGCGGGGGTCGAGTCCGAGCCGGAAGAGCACGACCTGAATGTACTTGCCGACGGCCTTCTGCACGGCGTCGTTCGCGACGACGATGTCGACGCGCTTGCCGGCCATGCCCGAGCGCGCGATCAGCTGCCGGGCGCGCGGCAGGTCGGGCGCCGACCAGGGCGCGGCGCCGCCGCTCGTCCACGGGCAGTAGGGCGCGTAGCCGGGGTAGTCGGGCGGCAGGATCTGGCAGGTGGGAACGGCGCGCAGCGGCCCGCCGAAGAGCTTGACGAGCCGGTTGCGGTCGACGGCGAGGTTGACCGCCTGGCGGGCCGCGAGCGAGTCGAACGGCTTGATGTTGACGTTCAGCGCGATGTACCAGTCGGACGGTAGGGCGTTGCTGTGGAGCTGCGGCGCATAGCGCTTGGCGAGCTCCGTCAGGCGGTCGTCCGGGAGGTCGTCGACGACCCAGTCGGCCTGCCCGCTCTCGACCTGCGTGACGGCCGCCTCGATGCCGAGCCCGAAGCGCTCGACGATCCGGTCGACGTTGCCGTCGGGCTGCGCGGCCGGCGCCCAGACCTTGAAGAAGGGGTTGCGGCGCAGCACGAGCTGCCGCGTCGGCGAGTACGACGCCCAGTAGTAGGGCCCCGTGCCGGTGAGGCGCGAGACGTCGGTGCCGATCTCGTCCGTGCCGACGCTCGATGGCAGCAGGGCCGCCGGCGGCAGCGCGAGCTTCTGGAGCCAGTTCGGATCGGGCTTCGCGAGGTGGAACGTGATCGTCCTGCCCGCGATCGCGATGCCGCTGGCGAGCGTGCAGGCCGCGGGATTGGCGAGGCAGGCGCTCCCGCCCTCGATCCCGCCGTAGAGCGTGGCGGCCACGGCGGCGTGCACCTTGAAGAGGCGCTCGAACGTGAAGCGCACGTCAGCCGGCCGCACGCTCGCGCCGTTGGCGTAGCGCACGCCGCTGCGCAGCTCGAGCGTCCAGGTGCGCCCGCCGTCGGCGGAGCGCGGGAGCCGCAGCGCGAGGTCGGGGACGACGGCGTTGCCGGCAGCGCCGGTCGCCTTGCGGAACGCCGTCAGCCCGTCCTGCGTGATCTCGAAGAGCGGGAGGTACTGCGGCGTCGCGTTGACCTGGGGATCCGCGGTGCCGCCGTTGGCGCTCGCGAGCGCGACGAACGTCCCGCCGCGGTGGTCCGCGGCCTGCGCAGCGCCCGGCAGCACGAGCAGTGCCGCGAGGACGGCGAGCACGCGACGGCAGACGGATGATCGACTCAGGACACTCTCTCCTCGCGTGGAGCGACGATGCTATCGCCCGCCCGGCGATGCGCGCGTCG